>DATIWW010000423.1:0-2722 GCA_035519175.1 Terriglobales bacterium | reverse complement strand
CGGTCTACCGACACGGGCTCGTGTGTGCTCCATAAATCATCCTCCGGATTCCTGCATGCTGAAGGTGCCGGCTGCCCTTGAGCCTGACTGGGCCGCCGGCTACTACCATGTGCCCTGGGACGGGCGACGTACTGCCACGATTGCGAGAACATATCGCGCCCCGATGCGCGAGTCAAGAACCTTGCTGGTACAGGGTCTTCCGGCACCCACTCTGTTAACGTGGTGTGAAATCGTTCGTTTTCTATCAGTTGCCGGTCCCAGCGGGAGGAGTAGAGGCGCATCCAGGCGCTTGCGGCAAGGCACCCGAACGAGGGGGGAATTAAGAGGGGCTGTTGACCACGGGGCGGGCTTTCTCCGTCCGCTGGAAGCCGATCGGCATCTCCCGCAGCGTCGCCAGCACCCTGGCTTCATCGCGGCTCTGGGCGGCCTGCTCCAGCGGAGCCAGACGGGAGGCGATCTCGGAGAAGTCGGAGAAGCAGGACAGGGGAGACACCTGGAGCACGCGCGGGAACTCCGTCTCGCGCACCTCGGCATCCTCCACCCACAACTGCTCGCTGATCTTCTCGCCCGGGCGTTTGCCCACGATGCGGATCTCGATGTCCTTGTCCGGACGCAAGCCCGACATCTCGATGAGCTTGCGGGCCAGCGTCATGATCTTGACCGGATCGCCCATCTCCAGCATGTAGACGTCCCCGCGCGAGCCCAGCGTGGCCGCCTGCAGCACCAGGTGCACCGCCTCCGGGATGGTCATGAAGTACCGGGTCATGTTCTCGTCGGTGATGGTGATGGGCCCGCCCTCGGCGATCTGCCGCAGGAAGATGGGGACCACGCTGCCGCGGCTGCCCACCACGTTGCCGAAGCGCACGCAGGCGCAGCGGGTGCCGCCTTCCGGGGCCAGCGCCCGCGCTTGCACCAGCATCTCGGCGATGCGCTTGGTCGCTCCCATCACGCTGGTGGGATGCACGGCCTTGTCGGTGGAGATCATCAGAAAGCGCTCCGCCTGGAAAGCGATGGAAGCGTCGAGCACGGCGCGCGTGCCGAAGACGTTGTTGAGCGCCGCCTCGCAGCAGTTCTGCTCCATGACCGGAACGTGCTTGTAGGCGGCGGCATGCAGCACGATGTGGGGCCGGTGATCGAAGAAGAGCTGGCGCAGCAGCGCGGTGTCGCGGATGTCGCCCACCATGGCCACGACCTCCGGCCCGACGCCGGCCTCACCGAGCTGGTGGCCGATCTCGAAGATGGAGTTCTCGTCGCGATCGAGCAGGATCAGGCGGGCCGCGGGCAGGGCGGCCACCTGGCGGCTCAGTTCGGCGCCGATGGAGCCGCCCGCGCCCGTGATCAGCACGTTGCGACCGCGGAAGCACTCGAGCACCGCCGGGTGAGAGCTGGCAGCGGCGGCCCGGCCGTTCAGCACCGCTTCCGGGGCCGGTTGCGCCGCCACCCGCACGTCTCCGCGGATCACGTCCCCGGCCGAGGGCAGCAGGCGCACGTCCACGCCGAACTCGGTGGCCGTGGCCACCACCTCGCCGATCGCGTCCGCGCGCGCGTCGGCGATCAGGACCAGGTCGGCGGCCTTGGCCGCCAGCAGCCGTGGCAAGGCGCCGGGTTCGCCGATCACGATGCAGCCGCCGATACGCCGGCCGTGCAGTCCGGGCTCGGGAGCGAGCAGCCCCACCACCTGCAGCTCGCGGTGCCCGCCCAGGTGGCGCAGGGCCGCCGGCAAGGTGGCATCGTTGCCCACCAGCAGTGCCCGCACGCGCTGGGCGCGCGACTGCGGCGAGGCCTCGAAGGTGGTGCGGCGCAGCACCCGCAGGCCGGCGGCCAGCGCCAGAAAGACGCCGTATTCGATCAGGATGATGCTGGTCGGAACCCGCGCCCACCACTTCTGCGTGAAGCCGTAGCGCAGCACGAGGAGAGCCACGGTGGGAGGCAGGGCAGTCAAGACCAGCACCGTGGCATCGTGCAGGTTGAAGTAACGCCAGATGCCGCTGTAACCGCCCAGCGCCAGCAGGACCAGGGGGCGCGCCAGCGCCAATCCCAGGATCCAGGTCCACATCACCACCCGGTAGCTGTGGGGAACGGCGCCGTCGAAGCGCAACTGGAAGGCCAAGTAGAGGGCCAGGGCGCACAGGGACGCGTCCAGCGCCATCTGCACGCCGCGGCCGTAGAACGACGCCGGCAGCCGGTCGAAGGCGCGGCCCAGGCTCTCGAGCGCTTTGCGTCCCAGGCGCCAGGTCGGAGAACCGTCCACGCTCGACGATTCGGCCGGGAAGTTGCGATCAGGCGTGGCCATGCTTCACTCCCAGGTGCACTGGTCGCTCGCAGGGACTGCACCAGCACTGTACTCGAGTTTGGGCATTCAACTGAGGCTTCCAGGCGGGGAGAACCAGCGTCATCAATGCGGAGCCAAGTCGCCGCCTATTGTGGCAGAGGGCGGCGGCGTTCGCAATCCCCGCAAAAGAGTTTCCCACAATGGAGCGGGAGTTCACGCGGCCTTCTCTCGTGGCCAGTGGATCACGTTGTTGTCTTCGCGGGGCGCCGTTGCCGTTACCGCCAGCACGTAGAAGATGGCGGCGTTGGCCGGGATCTGCAGGTTGAAGTCGAAAAAACTGTGCACCAGGAGCCCGCCGCAGCCGGCCAGCGCCCCCAGGCGCACAGCGTGGGTGACGCTCTCCTGCCAGTGCGCGCTGCGCTTGATCCCGTGACGGAAGAGCGCCACCAG
>DATIWW010000422.1:0-4406 GCA_035519175.1 Terriglobales bacterium | reverse complement strand
CGTCTAGGAGACCTGCCTGTGCCATGAGCTGCACAAACTCGGCCTGAGCTTCCAGCGGCAGTCGGACGTTCCTGTGGTTTACGACAGCATCCACCTCGATGCTGGCTATCGCATCGACCTGCTGGTCGAAGGCGAAGTGATCGTTGAGTTGAAATGCGTGGAGCAGATCACCGACGTGCACAAGGCGCAACTATTGTCGTACCTGAAGCTCAGCGGCAAGCACGCCGGCCTACTCATCAATTTCCATGTTCTCCACCTGAGGCACGGCATCAAGCGGCTGGTCGAAGGACGCGGATGGGAATGAATTGATCCTCCTCCGTGTCCTCTGTGTCCTCTGTGGTTAATCGGTCTTTGGAGGCGGAGCGGGCTCGCGCTCGCCCTGGAAGACCCGGGAGATACCGCGGACCAGGCGGCGCAGGGGCAGCTCGCCCTGCTCGTCGGCGAAGAAGATCTCGCCCACGCGGCTGGAGCGGTAGTACCAGCGCTTGAGCAGGGCCAATTCCTCCATCAATTCCACGGCCGAGCCCGGGCGCGGCACCGGATGCCCGGCCAGGCACTCGGTCACGCGCGACTCCATGGACTGCATCTTGCCCTCGGCGCGCGCCTGCAGGGGAAAGGCGAAGGGCTCGCCCAGGCGCCCGCCGGCAAAGCGCAGCAGCGTGACCGCCTCCGGCTCGGCCGACGGCTGCACCAGCACGCCCGCCAGCCGGTCGAGGCGGCGCACGATCTCGGGCAGCGGCGCGGCGATCGCCTGCGCTTTCTCGATGCGCGCGTGCAGGGCGGCCGCCTGCTCGAAGGCCAGCTCCGCCGAGGCGCGCTCGCGCTCCTCCTCCAGTTCCCGCACCAGCGATTGCCCGCCCGTGTCCAGCCAGGCCTGCACCCGCCCGACCTCGGCCGCGTATTCCTCATCCGTGCAGCCTTGGAAGCACGGCGCCAGGCACATCTTCATCTCCGAGTAGATGCAGCCGGGGAATTGCGGATCGGGGTGCAGCTCGAAGTCGCAGCGCCGCGCCTTGAACTGGTCGAGGGAGTCGTTGAGGAACTTCTCCGCCGCGGCGCGCGTGGGGAAGGGCCCGTAGTAGAGCGACTTGCCCTTGAGCCCGGCGATGCGCCGGGTGACGTAGGCGCGCGGGTAAGGGTTGTCGAGGTGCAGGCGCACCAGGGGCGCGCAGCGCAGCTTCAGGCGCTCGCGGTAGGCCTTGGGGAAGGCCCGGCGCACGACGCGGTAGAGCAGCAGCCCGGCCTCGAAGTCGGAGCCGGTGCGCGTGTACTGGATCTCGGAGACGCGCGCGCGCAGGTTCAGGCGCCGGGAGCGCTCTTCCGGAGGCGCCAGCAGGCGCTGCAGACGGCGGCGCAGGTTCGCGGTCTTGGAGACGTAGGGCTCGCCCTCCGGCCCGCGCAGCAGGAAGACCGCCGAAGCCGCGGGGGCGGCGGCGAAGACCTCCGCGTCGCGCTCCGGGCGGAACTCCAGGGTGTGCGCCAGCACGAGGCCATTCTAATTCGGATTTCTTTAACCACAGAGGACACGGAGGAAAACAACGCAAAAGGCAGAAGGCAAGAGGCCGTGACACCTTGCTGTGACCTTGATTACCTCTGTGCTCTCTGTGTCCTCTGTGGTCAAGAAGGGCTGACGGCTAGGCGAAACTGGCGCTCTTGATCCTCTGGCGGAAGTCGGCGCCTTCCATCGGGACCTTCTTGCACATCTCGTGGAGGCGCGACCACATGCGCTGCCCGATGCGGTCGCCCAGGGTCTCCTCGCGGTTGGCGGCGCGGGCGCGCTCGCCGTCGCTGAAGCCCGCTCCCGGCGGCTGCGGCGGCAGGTCGCGGAAGTTGGTGGTGATGATGGTCGTCCGCTTCTCGTTGTAGCGCGTGTTCAGGATGAGGCTGACCGTGTCCCAGACCCACTCGGTGGGCTTCACCGCGCCCAGCTCATCGAGCAGCAGGACCTCCGCCTCGAAGACCGGCCGCAGCACCTCCAGCTCGGTGGTCGAGACCGAGGGATTGTAGGAGTTCTGGATCTCCTTCAGCAGCTCGCGGTAGTCGCAGAAGAGGCAGTGGGCGCCCTTCTGTTCGATCAGCGCTTTGAGGATGGCCACCGCCAGGTGGGTCTTGCCCACGCCCGCCGGGCCCACCAACAGCAGCCCCGTCTCCTCCGCGGGGTATTCCCGCACGAAGCCCTCGGCCACGAACTTGGCCCGGGAGAGTGACTTCTTCTCCGCTTCGAACTCGGTGTGGAAGTTGGCGAACTCGCGGTCGGCGTAGCGCTTGGGGATGCCGGCCTGCTCCAGTAGCTTCTCGGCGCGCGCGCGGGTGACGCAGTCGCAGCGGGTGACGCGATGCTCCGGGCCCTCCACCGTCTTCCATCCCGAGCCGCCGCACAGCGGGCAGACGCTGGTCGCGCTACCGGTCACCGCTTCACCTCTCCCTGGGGAAATGCTTTTTCGGACTTTACTCCGCCGCCCGGCGGCGCGCAACCGGGGGAAAGTGCAACGCGCGCGGTGCAGAAGCGCGTGTTTTCCACATCTGGCGCGGGTTTTCCGCATTTTCCTCTGCGGATTCCGTTTGACTTCGCCGCAGCGGGCGCGCCTAATACGCCATCTGACATCTCTGCCCAGGAGGCAGCATGAACAAAGCGGATCTTGTGGATCACATCGCGGCATCGGCCGGCATCACCAAGTCGCAGGCCGGCTCCGCTCTGGACGCCGCGGTGGAAAGCATCAGCGGCGCTCTGCGTAAAGGCCAGCGCGTGACCCTGGTAGGCTTCGGCACCTTCTCGGTGTCGCAGCGCCGGGCGCGCAACGGCCGCAACCCTCAAACCGGCAAGCCCATCAAGATTGCCGCCCGCCGCGTCGCCCGCTTCTCCGCCGGCGCGGAACTCAGGAAGTCGGTCAACCGCAGCAGGTAGGCTTCTCCGGGGAGAAGTTCCCGCGGCAGGGGTCAGGCCCCTGCCGCTTTGCTTTTTGCGGCCGCGGCCGCGGCCCCCCGTAGCCGCCTTCGCTCCACCCACCAGGCCAGCACCACCGCCAGCAGGATGCTGAAGACCGCGGCCGCGGGCACGGCCACGAAGGTCGCCTCCATGCTCAGCCCCAGGGTGATGTAGTGGCGGTGGCGGAGCGGGGTTAAGCTGTGGGCGCTGGCCTCGTACCAGGCTTCGTCGGGCTCGTCGTCGTCGATGGCGGCATCCACGTGCAGGCGTTGGCGTCCCTCTCCCAGCCGCTCCACCGTGAAGGACTGGGTGAAGGGCACGTCGAAGTCCGGCCCCTGGCCGCCGGCCTGCATCCCCTGGCGGTTGGAGGCGTAGAGCTGCTGGTTCAGCTTGCTCTCCCAGCCCGCCGGGACCAGAAAACTGGCGTCGGGATGCGCGTTCAGGAACTTCTCCAGGTTGCGGAAGTAGACGACCTGGGCGCGATAGCCGTCCCCGCCGGCGGGCGTGACCACCAGCACGGGAAACTCGTCGGGCGGGGGATAGCCCACCTTCCGGGTCATGTAGTGCGGTCCGAGGAGGTAAGCGGCCGCGTAGAAGCCCAGGCCGCTGAGAGGAAACAGGACGACGGTGAACAGCAGCCATAGCAGGATGGCGTGCAGCCAGGTCGGCGTCCGGGCCATTCCCCCTCCGAGGGTCGTGAAGCCATCATAACCCGGCGCACCCTTCGGCCGCCCGGCCGCATCTAGTGGGAGAGGACCGCCAACCGGCCACCGCAGGAGAACTTATGGAGCGACCTTCCCTCTCCGAGGAGCGTGAGCGCATGCTGGACAAGACCCTGGCCGATTCCTTCCCGGCCAGCGATCCGCCGTCCAGCCTGCCTAATCCGGAGCCCGGCCCGGAGGAGCAGCCTGATCAGCGCGCCGCCTGAGGCGGAAGGCCCACGGTTTGCCTGAATCCCGAGGCATCCTGTAAAATCAATGTTTTCCGCGAGGAGTTCTGAGAGGTCATGAAGCGAGCCATCCATCCCGCCTACAACGAAGTGCGCGTGCACTGCGCCTGCGGCAACACCTTCACCACCCGCTCCACCCACAAGGGCGACATCCACGTGGAGATCTGCTCCAACTGTCACCCCTTCTTCACCGGCAAGCAGAAGTTGCTCGACACTGCCGGGCGCGTGGAGCGCTTCCGCCGCAAGTACGCCAAGGCGGAAAAGGCAGCCGAGAAGAAATAACTTCTTCGCCGCGGATCAACGCGGATTTGCGCGGATCCGACCAAGCCTCCGCCCGGCGGAGGCTTCTTGCTGCCCAAACCTGGCTACAATAGAGCCCGATGCAGAAGTTCTGGGACCAGCCCGCTGCCGCTCCCGCCGCGCCCCTGACGGCGCCGGTGCCGGCCTCCGTCCGCATCGGTAAAGTCGAGATCCGCCCGGCCACCGTGCTGGCGCCCATGGCGGGGGTGACCGACACCGTCTTCCGCCGCT
>DATIWW010000421.1:0-2888 GCA_035519175.1 Terriglobales bacterium | reverse complement strand
GGGTTACCCCGGGGTGCGCTGGGAACTGGAACGGCGGGGACGACTTTCAGCAGCCGCCGGGCACCTGGGTGGCGACGCAGGCCTCGAAATGCGCGGTGAAGTGGCGCAAGAAGGGGGCTTCCTGGGTCAGCCGCAGCCCCCGGATCTGCTCCCGCCGCTGCCACACTTCCAGAATCACCTCCACCACATAGTCCACGTGGCTCTGGGTATAGACCCTGCGGGGAATAGCCAGGCGCACCAGGTCCATCTGTGCGGCTTTGCCGAACATGAGCGTGCCGATCTCGACCGAGCGGATGCCGCCTTCCAGATAGAGCTCGCAGGCCAGGGCGACGCCGGGAAACTGCTCCGGGGGGACCTGGGGCAGGAACGCCCGGGCATCCAGATAGACGGCGTGCCCGCCGGGAGGCTGCACGACGGGCACCCCCTGCTCGGCGATGTGATTGCCAAGATAGGCGGTGGAGGCGATGCGGTAGCGCAGGTAATCCTCCTGCAGGGCCTCCTGCAGGCCGACGGCGATGGCCTCCAAGTCGCGTCCGGCCAGGCCCCCGTAGGTGGGGTAGCCTTCGGTCAGGATGAGCAGGTCCTTCTCCTGCTGCGCCAGCAGGTCGTCGTTGGTGCACAGGAAGCCCCCGATGTTGGCCATGCCGTCCTTCTTGGCCGACATGGTGCAGCCGTCGCCCAGAGCGAACATCTCCTGGGCGATCTCCTTGGGGGTCCGGGACTCGTAGCCCTTTTCCCGCGTCTTGATGAAGTAGGAGTTCTCGGCAAAGCGACAGGCGTCGAAGTAGAGCGGGATACGGTGGCGGCGGCAGAGGGCGCTCACGGTGAGCACGTTCTCCATGGAGACGGGCTGGCCGCCCCCGGAGTTGTTGGTGATGGTGAGCATGACCAGGGGAACGCGCTCGCGACCCACCCGCGCGATGAGTTGCTCGAGCGCGGCCACGTCCATGTTTCCCTTGAAAGGACGGCGCAGGGCGGGCTGCCGGCCCTCGGGGGGAAGCAGGTCCACCGCCTCGGCGCCCACGAACTCGATGTTGGCGCGGGTGGTGTCGAAGTGGGTGTTGTTGGGCACCACGTCGCCCTTCTTGCAGATCACGCTGAACAGGATGCGCTCCGCCGCCCGGCCCTGGTGGGTGGGGATCACGTGCTTGTAGCCGAAGATCTCCTGCACCGAGGCGCGGAAGTGGTCAAAGCTCTTGCTGCCGGCGTAGCTCTCGTCGCCGCGCATGATGCCGGCCCACTGCTCGGTGGACATGGCGCCGGTGCCGGAGTCGGTGAGCAGATCGATGAGCACGTCGTCGGCGGAGAGCAGGAAGAGGTTGTAGTGGGCGGCGCGCAGCAACTGCTCGCGTTCGGCGCGGGTGGTCCAGCGGATGGGCTCCACGCTCTTGATGCGGAAGGGCTCGATGATGGTGCGGATGGGCATGATTCCTCGCAGGGCTTGATTGTAGTGCGCGCGGGGCCCTGCGCGCGAGGATTCGCGCCCGGACCTCAGTGCCGGATCAGCGTGGTGCCGGCCGGCACCCGCACTTCTCCGGAAACGCCTGCCACTTTGACCTGCCCGCCTTCTTTCGTGACCACATCGAGACTGGCGGCGCGGCTCACCACGATGTCTCCCGAGGTATCGTTCACGGTGATGGGGCCGGTACGCGTCGCGCGGATCTGGCCGGAGGTATCGCGGATGGTCACCTGGCCGCTCACGTCGTCGAGCACGATCTCGCCGCTGTCGTCGTCGATGGAGAGATCCCCCTTCACCCCGGTGACGCGGATATTGCCGCCGCGGTTGGTCAGGCGCGCGGCTGCCACGCCGGTGATGTCGAGGTTGCCGTCGGAGGAGGTGATCTGCAGGTCCGCGAGGCGGGCCAAGCGCATCTGCCCGGAGTGGCTGGCGATGCGAGTGGCGCCGGCAACGTCGGTCACAGCGATGTCGCCCGACTCTTTGTCTATGGTCAGCGGCCCGGCGAGATTGCGGACCGACAGGGTCCCGCTGGTGTCGTGGATCTCGACCGCTCCACTCATACCGCGGATCTCGATCTTGCCCGAGGTGTCGCGCACTCGGAGCGTGACGTTGGCGGGCACGATGACCTCAAAATCGATGGGGTATTCGGCGCGGCCCCAGTTGCTGACGGCGCGCGGGATGTCGGTGCGGATGGTCAGCTCCGGGGTGTTCTCGCCCTCGACCTTGATCAGGCGCTGCAGGATGCCTTCCTCACCCAGCTTAAAAAGGAAGAAGCGGTCGATCCCGACCATCATCCGGACCGAGGTAGCCGCAGGGTCACCGCGCAGGACGAAGTCGCCCTCTTGCACATCGAAGGTGATGACGCGGGCGCCCGCCGCGGAAACGTTCATGGGGTAGCGGGGACGGGGACGCGCCAGGCACAGGGGAACGCACACCAGCAGCAAGAGACCGGCAAGAGCAGTCTTCATGGTTGTCTCCTTGGAGGGTTCAGACGGGTGGCGTTCGGTTCCGGCTATCATCCCACCGATGGGCCCAGAATCCAACCGCAATCCCACCCAGGCGTAGAGGGTCAGCGGAAGTTGCTGATGAGGATGACGTCGTGGCTCTGCTGGCCACGGGAGAGCACCAACTGCTTGCCGTCGGGCGACCAGGCGAAGGCGAAGATCTCGTCGGAAGTGAAGTTGGTGATCTGGTGTGCGGCGCCCCCGCTGAGCGGCTGCTCCCAGATGTTCCCTACGCCGTTGCGCAACAGCGTGTACTGGATCGCATGCCCATCCGGCGACCAGGCGTAGGCGCCGAAGTCGGGAGGAAGGGCAAGCGTGTGGAGGCGGGCGCCGCCCTCGGCGGGCATGACGGCCAATTGCGGGGGCGTATCGGGACGACTAGCGAGGAAGCCCGCCAGCAGCTTGCCGTCCGGCGAGTAGCGGGG
>DATIWW010000420.1:0-4231 GCA_035519175.1 Terriglobales bacterium | reverse complement strand
GTCGTTAGTCGTTGGTCGTTAGCCTTCCGGCTCCTGCTGGCTGCCTTTTGCCTTTTTCCTTTTGCCTTGTCCTGCCACTTACCGCCTTTGAAATTCCGGCGACCCCAGCAGCAACCCCGCGATCACTCCCAGGTTGGGTGCGCGCTGGGGATCGTCGAGCTGGCGCTGCGTGACCTGGGGGTCCAGCAGCCGCTTCTCGATGGTGTCGTGGGTGTTCTTGGAGACGTCGCCTTCCAGCAGCGCCTGCTCCAGCATGGCCAGGCCCTGTCCGGCGCCGGTGGGAGGCGGCCCGCCCAGCATCTGGCTGACGTCCACCTGCGCGCCCCGCAGCCGCCCCGAGCCCAGCGCCAGCGCGAAGTTCATGCGCGTGAGCAGAGCATTGGAGTTGACCCAGGCGTCCGCCTTCCAGGAATAGCCGTTGGGGGTCTGCATGCCGTAGAGGGGCATGCCCATCCGGTTGAGGGTGCCCACCAGGGGCTGGGCGTCGGTGACGTCGGCGCCGGAGGCGCGCACCGCCGAGACCACGAACTCCAGCGGCGTCTTGACCTTGGCGCGGTAGGTCTGGGGCGCCCAGAACTCGGGCGAGCGGAACAGGGTGCGCAGCACCTCGCGGATGTCGCCATCGCTCTGGAGGAAGGCCTGTGCCATGCGGTCCACCAGCGCCGGCGGGGGATCATCGGAGACGAAGCGCACCGCCAGCTTGTGCGCGATGAACTGCGCGGTGTGGGGATCGCGGGCCAGCAGGTCCAGCACCTCCTCGCCTTCCCGCTCGCCACCCGGCTTGATGGTATGGCCGAGTACGGTCTTGGGGCCGGGCTCGTGCATGCGCTCGTCGAACTGGAAGTCGCCGCCGCGCTGCGGCTGCTGGATGGTCCAGCCGGTGAAGCACTTGGCCACTTCGATCACGTCCTGCTGGGTGTAGCCGCCGTTGACGCTGAGCGTGTGCAGCTCCATCAGCTCGCGGGCGTAGTTCTCATTGAGCCCGCGGCGCTGCTGGTTCTGCTGCTGCTGCTGCTGCTGCTGCTGACGCTGCCGGCCCTGCGGACCAGCGGCCGGGGGCCGTGGCGCCCCCGCCGCCCCCTGGGGATAACCGCCGGGCCCGCCCAGCATGCCGCGGTAACGGAAGCTGCGGTTGCCGCGCACGCCGCCGCCGGGGCCGTAGCGCGCGAAGTCGGAGTCCGGGCCCACGCTCAGCCAGTTGTCCAGATAGAAGAGCATGGCCGGACTCTTGGCCGTGGCTTCCAGCAGGTCGCGGAACTTGCCCAGGGCGTGCGGGCGGATCACGTCGCGCTCGTAGCTGGTGACCAGGTAGCGGTCGGCGCCCTTGTTGAGAAAGACGTTGAAGTGATTGAACCAGAAATCGGTCATCACCTCTTCCAGTTGGCGCTCGCTGTAGACGGCGCGCAGCAGCTTGGCCTGCATGAGTTCGCTGGCCACCACCTGCTGCGGAGCCACCATGGCCATGACCGCCTCGCGCTGCCCCGGCGAGAAGTCGCCCATCATCTGCTGACGCTGCTGCGGGCTCAGGGACTGAGCGAAGGCCTGGCGCTCCTCTGGCGTCATCTTCAGGATCTCCTGCATGCGCTGCTCGGGCGTCATCTCCAGCAGCTCCTCGGCCTTGAGGTCGGCGTACATGCGGGCTTCTTTTTCCTGGTCGGGCATGGCGGCCGCGCCGGCGGCGGCGGCATCTCCCTGGCCGCGCTCCTGGCGGCGCTCCTGGCGCTGGCGGTAGGCGGCGAGGGCGACCTCGTACTGCGCCCGCAGCTGGGGATCGGAGGGCATAGGCATCCGGCCCTCGGCGATCGCTCGCAGCACCTGCGGCGGGGGATAGTTCTCGGCGATCTCGCGGGTGCTCATGCCCACCGTCTTGAAGCCCTCGAGCCGCGCCGCCAGCGCGCTGTCGTCGATCTTCTCGGGGTGGAGCTGCTGCTCGATCCACTTGTCCACCCCCATCTGCGCCACCCGCTGCACCTCGCCCGGACGCGGGCCGAAGGTCAGCCGGTTCAGGGCGTGGGCCGCACGCCGCTCCTCACTCATCCCGCGGGCGGGGCTGGATGCCGGCTTCTTATCGGCGCCCAGCAGCCACGAGGCTGGCAAGCCCAGGCCCAACCACATGACCAGCAGGACGGCAGCACGATGTCGCAACTTCATGGTTTTCCCCCGTGAATCCGTGCCCTGTAGGAGGTACCAACCCTGGCGGAGACAAAAGTTGCTCCCTCGGGCCGCCCCAGGGCTAAGAGCTAAGAGTTACGAGCTACTCAGGCCGAGTACACGCGTCCGTTGTTGATGCGGTAGCTGAGGGTGGAGGCGAGGTGGTCGACGTCGCTGGGAGCGATGTTGCAGACCACGTGACCGTCGAGGAACTTGGTCTTGTTGCGCCCGGTGGAATCGCGCCGCACCTGCACCAGCAGGGCCTGCACCACGCTGGCATCGAACTTCTGCGGGGTGAGCTTGAGCAACTCGCTCAGGGCCTCGCCCACCGCCATGGGGGGGCGATAGGGGCGCTCGTTGAGCATGGCGTCGAAGCTGTCGGCCACCGCTGCCACCTTCACCGGCAGGGAGACCTCGCCATTACGCAGGCGGTCGGGATAGCCGGAGCCGTCGGCGCGCTCGTGGTGCCAGCGCACCACCTCCGCGACGCGCGGCCAGGGGAACTGGATGCCGGAGACGATCTGGTGGCCGACCACGGTATGGTCGGCCATGGCCGCGAACTCGCGCTCGTCCAGCGCCGCCGGCTTGTGGAAGATGTACTTGTCCACCGCCACCTTGCCGATGTCGTGCAGGTAGCCGCAGGCGCGCACGCCCTGCACCTCGCCTTCCTCCATCCCCATGGCCTCGGCGATGCCGGCGGCGTAGCGCCCCACCCGCAGGGAGTGGCCACGCAGGTTGTAGTCCTTCACGTCGATGGCGGCGGCGAAAGCCTCCAGGGTGTGGTCGTAGTAGCTGTGCAGGGAGGCCAGCAGGCGCAGGTTCTCGGCGATGCGCTGCTGCAGCGATTGGCTCAGGGCATGGTTGTGGACGGCCAGGGCGACGTAGCTGGAGACCAGACCCAGGGCGCCCAACTCGTCGGCCTCGTAGACGGCGTCCTCGGCGCGGCGGCCCAGCGCCAGCACGCCTACCAGGCGCCCGGCCACGTGCAGCGGGGCCACGCACTTGAAGAGTTCGGGGGCGATGTTGCCGTTGGCGCTGAAGAAGCCGTCGCGGTTGCCCGGGGTCAGCACCTGCGGGCTGCGAACCATCTGCAGGGCATGGACGTGCTTGGGCAGCAGCGGGATCACCGCCGGCTCGGGAAAGAGGGCGAAGCCGTGCGCGGCCAAGGAGGTGAGCAGGGCCGGGCGGTCGCGGAAGGCCAGCAGCGCGCCCTCCCGTGCCGACACCGCCTCCATCACCAAGCCCAGGATGGAGCGCGCCGTCTCTGCGAAGTCGCGCTCGGCGGTCATGGCCGGGCCCAGGTCCGCCAGCACCTGCAGCGAGAGCAGCAGGCGGCGAAAGCTGTTTTGTCCGTTTTCCAAGCCGAAGTGGCAGGGAAAACCCCAGAGCAAGTCAGAGTACCATGCCGCGCGAGTGTGTAAGACTTTCCCTCCTAGTGGTTAGTTTGGTGCGAGGTAACAGGCGGTTGTGACTTTGAACCCGCGGCTTCATCGAGAGCTGTCATCCCTCCGCCGATCGAAGGGAGGCCGAGGACCTACCTCAGAAGTGCGCGCGCAGTTGCGGGAAGCTCTCCACCACCAGCAGGCGGCGGGAGTCCGCAGGGACGGCGACTTCCTCGTGCTCCAGCACCCAGGTCATGTCGTGGGGGACGAAGACGGCGTTCAGTCCCGCCGCCAACGCCGGGTTGACGTCCGACTTGGGGCTATTGCCCACCATCCAGGTGAACTCCGCGGCCAGGCCGTACTTGGCCACCACATCGCGATAGGTGGGCGCGTCCTTCTCGGCCACGATCTCCACCGCCGCGAAGTACTCCTTCAGCCCCGAGCGCTCCACTTTGCCCGACTGCTCGGCGAAGTCGCCCTTGGTCATGAGGATGAGGTGATGACGGCCAGCCAGGTAGTCCAGCGTCTCGGCCACCCCGGGCAGGACCTCCACCGGGTGCTCGGCGATGGCGTGGGCGATGCCGCGGATGGTCTCGTGCAGCGCCGGGGTCAGCGGCTCCACCGCCAGCCGCTCGAAGGTGTCCACCAGGGCGTGGGCGAAGCTATGCAGCCCGTAGCCGTGGCGCAGGATGCACTCC
>DATIWW010000419.1:0-3836 GCA_035519175.1 Terriglobales bacterium | reverse complement strand
TGCGATTGTATCGTGAAACCCCGGCCGGAACAGGAAAAAACGCGGTCCGGGACATTACCTTGGTCACGTCGCCCTGGGACCCAGGGTGCCGGCTACTGTTCGACCTTCCCCGGCCGCGTCATCAGTTCGCGGATGGCCTCCCGCGGCGGCTTCCCCTCCTGCAGGATCTCGTGCATCTTCTGGGTGATGGGCATCTCCACCTGCAGCTTGCGGGCCAGGCCCACGGCGGCGTTGGTGGTGAGCACTCCCTCGGCCACCATGCCGCGCATGCCGGCGATGATGTCCGCCAGCTTCCGCCCTTTGCCCAGCTCCACCCCCACGGTGCGGTTGCGCGAGAGCCCCCCGGTGCAGGTGAGCACCAGGTCACCCATGCCGGCTAGCCCGGCCATGGTCTCGCGGTGGGCGCCGCAGGCCACTCCCAGCCGGCTGATCTCTGCCAGCCCGCGCGTGATCAGCGCCGCGATGGTGTTGTGCCCCAGCCCCAGCCCGTCGCACACCCCGGCGGCGATGGCGATCACGTTCTTCAGCGCTCCTCCCAGCTCCACCCCCACCATGTCCTCGTTGGTGTAGACGCGGAAGTTGGGATCGCTGAACTCGCGCTGCACGGTGGCCGCCAGCTCCGCGTCCGGGGAGCCGACGGTGACGGCGGTGGGATCGCCGCGCGCCACCTCCTTGGCGAACGAGGGCCCGCTCAGCGCCCCCAGGCGCGGCTGCTCCAGCCGCGACTCGCTGCGGTCCAACACCCGCACGATGACCTCGCTCATGCGCAGCAGGGTGTCGTTCTCGATGCCCTTGGTGGCGCTCACGAACAGCATCTCCGGCTTCAGGAAGGGCGCCATCTGCTCGAAGACCCGGCGGCAGTGGTGCGAGGGCATCACGCTGACCACGATGGCGGCCCCGCCCAGCGCCTCTTCCAGGCTGTTGGTGGGGTAGACGGTTTCGGGGAGCTTCACCCCGGGCAGGAAGAGTTCGTTCTCGCGGCGCGCGCGGATGGACTCCACTACCTCCGGCTCGTACGCCCACAGCCGCACCTGGTGCCGGTCGCGGCGCCCCAGCACCCCGGACAGCGCCGTCCCCCACGCTCCCGCCCCGATGACCGCGACCCTCATGCGCTCTTCCCCTTCAGCGAGAAGCGGTGCTCGGTCCCGGAGAACAGCCGCCGGATGTTCTCCTGGTGCCTGACGATGATGAGGAGGGACCCTGCCACAACGAACTCTAGCGCAGTGGACGGGTAGGTTCCTCGAAAGAACGCATAGGTAAACACCGGGAAAGTCACAGCCGCGAGAATTGAACCGAGCGAAACGTAGCGGGAAAGCCCAACGACGACCACGAAGACGGCTAACGCTCCCAGGATTGGTATGGGCGCGAAGACAACGAATGCCCCGACCGCCGTGGCGACGCCCTTCCCACCTCGAAAACCCAGCCATACCGGAAACACGTGACCCACGATGGCGGCCATTGCCGCAAGTGCTTCCGCTGTCAACCTTAGATCGATGTAGTCATTCCCCGTGTGTCCGACCAGCACTCTTGGAAAGACGACCCGCGCGACCACCGAAACTGCCACAAAGCCCTTGCCCGCGTCCAGCAGCAGGGTCAGCAGGCCCAGTCCGGGCGCCGAGCGCGCCACGTTGGTGGCCCCGATGTTGCCGCTGCCCGTCGCCCGCACATCTTGCCCGCGGAACAGCCGCAGCAGGATGTACCCGAAGGGGATCGACCCCAGCAGGTACGCTACCAGCGCCACGATGATGTAGGTGCCGATCACTCGGTTGGTCCCGCTGGCTCCTGACCCCTGACTCCTGACTCCTGCAGCGCAAAGCGCTGCAGCTTGGAATACACCGCTCCGCCCGCTGCCAGCTTGCTCTCGTACAAAGCAAATTCGCGAGCCGTCATTGTACCGAAGTCGGGCGCCGGCATCTGCCTCAACTTCTCCTGCAGCTTCTGGAAGCTGGCGTTTTCGCGATCGCCGCGGGTGCGCTGTGGCCGCCCCGAGCCGGTGCGCGCCAGGGTGAGGTGCGGCGTGAAGGCGCGCTCCTCGCGCGCGATGCCCAGGGGCGCGAGCGCCGCGTCCACCACCTTCGCCAGCGCCGCCAGCTTCTCGTCCGCCTCTACTCCCACCCAGAACACCCGCGCCGCCTTCACCGTGGGAAAGAAGCCGGTGCCGCGGAAGCCGATCTGCGAGACCTCGCCCGCAACCCCTGCCAGCGCCCGCTTGACCTCCGCCACCTTGCCCTCATTGATTTCGCCGAGGAACTTCAGCGTGACGTGCAGACTCGCCGGATTCACCCAGCGCGCCTCGGGCGCGAAGCCGCGCACGCCCTCCACGAAGCGCGCCAGCTTCTGGCGAATCTCCTCGGGAATGTCGATGGCGACGAAGGTGCGCATAGAAATCGGGTAATTGGGTAATCGGGTAATTGAAGAACCGCGACTTTCGGGGGTTGGCCTCTTCAATTACTCAATTACCCGATTACCCAATCACTCAATCTCCTGGTCATCAAATCAGCTTCCTTCGCACCATATCCAGCGCCTGCTGGCTGGCGAACCACCGCACCCGCTCGCGGTCCCCGGGATAGCGCCGCTCGATGACCTCGGTCTTCCGCCCGTCGGCCAGCGCGTGGTAGACCAGCCCCACCGGCTTCTCCTCGCTGCCGCCGGTGGGCCCGGCGATGCCGGTGATGCCCACCCCCAGCGTGGACTTGCACTGCTTGCGGATGCCCTCCGCCATGGCGATGGCCACCTCGCGGCTGACCGCGCCTTTTTCGGCGATCAGCAGCGGCGGCACCTCCAGCAGCGCGCTCTTCAGGTCGTTGGTGTAGACGATGGCGCCGCCCAGGAAGTAGCGCGAGGCCCCGCTGATCGAGGTCAGCCGCTCCCCCAGCAGCCCGCCGGTGCACGACTCCGCTACCGCGATGGTCGCCCCGCGCATCTCCAGGTAGTAGGCGACGATCTGCTCCAGCGACTCGCCGCCGCGCGAGAACACCAATTCGTCCAGCTCGTCTTCCAGCGCCTCCGCCAGCTTGTCCACCGCCTTCTGCGCCGCCTCCTGCGAGCCAGCCTGCGCGCGCAGGTGGATCTGCACCTCGCCCGCGCCCGCCAGGATGGTGGTCTCCACCGCCGCGTGCTGCTTGTAGATAGGCGCGATGCGCGCGTCCAGCGTGGACTCCGGCGCCATGGCCACCTTGAGCACGCGCGTGGCCAGGAACTGCGGCGGCACCGCCTCCCGCAGCCGCGGCAGGCACTGCTCTTCGAAGGTCGCGGTCAGTTCCCAGGGCGGCCCCGGCAGCAGGATGACGATCTTCTTCGCGCCCTCCTGCTCCAATTCCAGCCACTGGCCGGGCGCGGTGCCCTTGGGATTGTCGAGGACGGCGGCGCCCGCGATCACCTCCGCCTGGCGCACGTTGTTCTCCGGCATCTTCATGCGCCGGGAGGCGAAGCGCGCGTAGAGCTGCGCCACCAGGTCGGGATCGCGCTTGAGTTCGCGGCCCAGCGCCGCGGCCACCGCCTCGCGCGTCAGGTCGTCCTCGGTCGGGCCCAGCCCGCCCATGAAGATCGCCAGGTCGGCGCGCGCCAGCGCGATGCGCGCCGCCTCCGCCAGATGCTCGCGGCGGTCGCCCACCACCGTCTTGAAGCCCACCTCCACTCCCAACTGGTTGAGCTGGCCGGTGAGATAGAGCGAGTTGGTGTCCTGGCGGAAGGGCGTGAGCAATTCGCTGCCCACAGCGATGATCTCGGCAAGCACGAGAAGAAGTGTAAATGATTACCGCCGAGGACGCCGAGGACGCAGAGGAATCAAGAGGGATGTTTCGCAAGCTCCGGGCTTGACATGGTCTTTCTCTGCG
>DATIWW010000418.1:0-6794 GCA_035519175.1 Terriglobales bacterium | reverse complement strand
TGGTGGTGGAGCACGACCTGGAGCTCATGCGCGCCGCCAACCGCATCCTCGATCTGGGACCGGGAGCCGGGGAGAACGGCGGGCGTCTGGTAGCGGTGGGAGACTACGCCTCCATCTGCAAAGCGCCGGGCTCGCTCACCGGCCGCTACCTGGCGGGGGAGTTACGGATCCAGCCTCCGGCGCGGCGGCGGGCACCCGGCCCGGCGCAGCTCCGGCTGCTGGGGGCGCGCGCACACAACCTCAAGCGCATCGACGTCGCCGTCCCTCTGGGCACGATCACCGCGGTGACCGGGGTCTCGGGCTCAGGCAAGTCCACCCTGGTGCACGACGTGCTCTACCAGGCGCTGGCCGCGGCCAAGCATCAGAGCAACGGCGCCGGCGCCGCCGCCGGCCTCTACGATCGCCTGGAGGGCGCGCAGTTCGTGGACGAAGTGGTGCTGGTAGACCAGTCGCCCATCGGGCGCACCCCGCGCTCCAACCCCGTCACCTACATCAAGGCCTTCGACGGCATCCGCGAACTGTTCGCCTCCCTGCCCGAGTCGGAGAAGCGCGGTTACGCCGCCGGCCACTTCTCCTTCAACATCCCCGGCGGCCGCTGCGAAGCCTGCCAGGGCGACGGCACGGTCACGGTGGAGATGCAGTTCCTGGCCGACGTGGAGCTGATCTGCGAGGAGTGCAAGGGCACTCGCTACAAGCCCGAGGTGCTCGAGGTCCGGTACAAGGGCAAGAACATCCACGAGGTGCTGCAGCTCACGGTCAAGGAGGCGCTGGCCTTCTTCGCCTCCGTTCCCAAGGTCACGGAGAAGCTGCGCGTACTGGAGGAGGTGGGGCTGGGCTACCTGCGGCTGGGACAGTCGGCGACCACGCTCTCCGGGGGCGAGGCGCAGCGCATGAAGCTGGCGGCGCACCTGCAGCCCGCGGCGCACGCGGGAAGCAAGACGGACGCCAGCCGGCCGGGGCCGGCGCAGGGCGACGGGCGCCATCCCCGCCGCGTCCTCTACCTCTTCGACGAACCCACGACCGGCCTGCACTTCGACGACATCAGCAAGCTGCTGGCCGCCTTCCGCCGGCTGATCGAGGCGGGCGGCTCCATCCTGGTGATCGAGCACAACCTCGACGTCATCAAGACCGCGGACTGGGTGATCGACCTGGGTCCCGAGGGAGGCGAGCGCGGTGGGCAGGTGGTGGCGGCGGGGCCGCCGGAAACCATCGCCAAGGCCGCGAATTCGTATACCGGAAAGTGGCTGGCCCGCATCCTACGGAACAACGGGAGCGTGCGCTCCAATGGCCGCTGGTAAGACCCGACTGACGCTCTGCCTGGCTGCCGCGCTGGCCGCGGTCGCTCCGGCCGCCTGCGCCCAGAGCAAGCCCACCGTCCGCCATCATCGCGAGGTGGTGGTGGAGAACGCGGTCTCGCCCCAGGTGGAACAGGCGGAAGCCGCCATCGAGAAAAGCGACTATGCCGCCGCCGAACCCCTGCTGACCCAGGCGGTGGCCGCCAATCCCAAGGACTATCGCGCCTGGTACGACCTGGGCTTCGTCTACGGGGCCACCGGGCGCCGGCCGCAGGAGATCGACGCCTATCGCAAGGCCGTGGCCGCCAAGCCCGACCTCTTCGAACCTAACCTCGCCCTGGGATTGGCGCTGCTGGCTGCCGGCGATCCCGACGCCGCCACTTTTCTGCGCGCCGCTACCCAACTCAAGCCCGCTGCCCATCCCCAGGAGAGCCTGGCGCGGGCCTGGATGGCCTTGGGCCACGCCCTCGAGAACAAGCAGCCCGACGCGGCCCTGCTGGCATTCCAGCAGGCTGCCACCTTGCAGCCCAAGCAAACGGCGCCGCACCTCGCCGCCGCCGAGCTGCTGGAGAAGCAGAACGACCTCGCCGCCGCCGAGAAGGAGTTTCACCAGGCGGTGGTGCTGGATCCCAGGTCGAGCGAGGCCCTGGCGGGTCTGGTCAACGTCTACAGCAAGGGCAAGCGCCTGCCCGAGGCGGAGGCCGCGCTGCGCGCCTATCTCGCCCAGGACCCGCACAACGCAACCGCCCACCTGCAACTGGCCAGGGTGCTCGCCGCCGAGGGCAAGGACGACGCGGCAGCGGAAGAGCTGCAGACGGTCCTGAGAATCTCTCCCGGCGACCGCGACGCCCTGCGCGAGGTAGCCGGCATGAATGCTGCCGCCAAGAACTACGAGCAGGCTGGGGCGCAGTATCGCGCCCTGATCCAGCAGGACGCCAACGACCCCCAGTTGCACTACGCTTTGGGCACGGTCCTGATGCAGCAGCACAAGTTCGCGGAGGCCGAGGAGGAGCTGATCGCGACCCTGCGGCTCAAGCCCGACCTGGCAGAGGCCTACGGCGACCTCGCGGTCGCGGCCAGCGAGAACAAGGATTATCCCCTGACCCTGCGCGTGCTCGACGCCCGCGCTCACTACCTGCCGGAGACGCCGGCCACCTACTTCCTCCGGGCCACGGCTTATGACAATATGAGGGCCTACAAGCAGGCCTCGGAGAACTACCGCCAGTTCCTGGCGGCGTCGAACGGCAAGTACCCCGACCAGGAGTGGCAGGCCCGCCATCGCCTCCTGGCCATCGATCCGAAGGCGAGGGAGAAATAGGGACCCCGATGCGGAGGAGCTGGCTGCTCATCGTGGTTGTCGCGCTTTCCACCCTGGCCCTGGGAGCCGGCACTCCCGCGCCTCAGCCGGACCTGACTCTGCTCAAGCAGCGGGCGCGGGTCGCCAAGCCCGCCGACGCTGCCCTGGCCAACATGCGGGTGGTCGAGGCCGAGGTCGACGCCGCCGACCAGTATTACAAGGACGGGGACGTGGAGAAGGCCGAGGCCGCGGTGGCGGAGGCCGTCCACTACGCGGAGTTGGCCGTCGAGGCCGCTCACAAGAACCCCAAGCACCTCAAGCAGCCCGAGATCATCCTGCGGGAGGCGGGCCGCCGTCTGGAGGAGATCCGGCAGAGCTTGGCCTTCGACGACCAGCCCCCGGTGCAGAAGGCCGAGGACCGGCTGGAGAAGGTCCGCCGCGACCTGCTCAACCTGATGTTCGCACCTCCGAAATGAGGGCCCGGGCCCAAGCCGCCGTCCTCTTGCTGCTGGCATCGCTGCTGTCCGCGGCCTCCGCCCAGGTGCGCCATGACCCCCTCACCGAGGCCGAGACCGACCAGTTGCGCGAAGTCTCCCAGGACCCTGCCGCCAAACTCAAGCTCTACATCCTCTTCGCGCACGCGCGCATGGAGGCGGTCGAGAAGGCGCGCGCCGATGCCGGGCTCTCTCCCCGGGAGCGCGGCCAGAAGCTCCATGCCGCTCTGGAGGATCTGGAGAGCCTCATGGACGAGATCAGCGACAACCTGGAGTCGTTCGCCAAGCGCGAGCAGGACATGCGCAAGCCCCTGCGCGAGGTCATCTCCATGGACGGGGATTTCACCGCGCGCCTGGGAGTGCTCAAGCAGCAGGCCTCCGCCCCCGCCCAGGCCGCCGAGTATCAGGAGTTCCAGTTCATCCTCGACGACACCCTGGACAGCGTGAAGGGCGACAACGAACTGGCTCGCGATCTGCTGGAAGAGCAGAACCAAGCGGCGGAGCGAAAGAAGCATAAGAGCAAGTAGTCAGGTGTCAGGAGTCAGGAGTCAGGAGTCAGGGACAAGGGCTGCACGCTGCGGATCGGCTGGCGCCTGACCACTGATTCCTGACTCCCTCGTTTTCCCGTGCTAATCTAGCCAGACCCACGTGACGCGCCGACTCCGGACCCTCTTTGAAGAGAGCTACCGCCACCTGCGCCCGCGGGCGCCGCTGCCCGAGTTCTTCCTCGAGTTTCGCCCCTTCGCCAACGTCAACCACAGCATCCGCCTGCGCGACGGGCAGGTGCACGCTCGCCTCTCCGACCTGTTGCAGGGCGCTCCCGAGGAAGTGCTGCGGGCCCTCGCCCACATCCTTCTGGCCAAGCTCTACCGCCATCCCGTGGAGCGGGCGCAGGCCGCGTGCTACCGCCGCCATGTGGCCAGCCGCGTCCTGGTGGCCAAGGCGCACCTGGTGCGGCAGTTGCGCGGGCGCAAGCACCTGGGCACGGCGCGCGGCCACATCTACGACCTGGAGGCCGTCTTCCAGCGCCTGAACCAGCGCTTCTTCGGGGGGCTTTTGGCGCAGCCCCGCCTGGCCTGGAGCCGCAACCACGCGCGCGCCAGCCTCGGCCACTACGATCCCGCCCACAACGCCATCGTGATCAGCCGCATCCTGGACCAGGCGCACGTTCCCGCCTGCGCGGTGGAGTACCTGGTCTACCACGAGATGCTGCACCTGAAGCACCCGGTGCGGCTCCAGGGTAGCCGGCGGGCGGTGCATTCGCGGGAATTCCGGCAGGAGGAGAAGCGCTTCCCGCACCGGGCGGAGGCGCAGCGCTTCCTGCGCGGGCTGTAGCCCCGTGTTCATGCGTCACACACATGTGTGACGGCCGCGGTTGACCGGCTTCGCGCGCGGCGGGTATCCTATGAAAGTGAAATTGAAATTCATTTTCATAATCGAGGGAGCCCGGTGCTCGAGGCCCTGACCGTCACCCTGCGCGAAGGGGTGGAAGCCGCCCTCATCGTGGGCATCACCTTGGCCTATCTGGCCAAGATCGGCCGCCCCGACCTGCGCAAGCCCGTCTACGCCGCCCTGGCGGCCGCCCTGCTGGCCAGCGTCGGCGTCGCCGTCGCCCTCTCCCGCACCGCCTACAACCAGGACCTCTTCGAAGGCTGGGTGATGCTGGCGGCCGCCTTCTTCGTGGCCACCATGATCGTCTTCATGATGCGCACCGCGCGCCGCCTCAAGGGCGACATCGAGGCCAAAGTGGAGTCGCTGGCCGGGCGCAGCTCGCGCCTGGGCCTGTTCGCCTTCATCTTCCTCATGGTGCTGCGCGAGGGCGTGGAGACGGTGCTGATCCTCTCCGCCGTGTCGCTGAACTCCACCCAGCTCATGAATTTCCTGGGCACGCTGCTGGGGGTGGGGCTGGCCGTGGTCTTCGGCGTGACCTTCGTGAAGGGCAGCGTGCGCATCAACCTGCAGAAATTCTTCCGCGTGACCACGGTGATCCTCCTTTTCGTGGTGGCGCAACTGGTGGTTTCGGGCGTGCACGAGCTGGGCGAAAACGGCGTCCTGCCCTCCAGCCGCCGGGAGATGGCGGTGATCGGGCCCATCGTGCGCAACGACCTCTTCTTCTTCGTGACCATCCTGGCGCTGGCCGGGCTGATGATCCTCTTCGAAGGGCGCCGGCGGGCCCCGCTGCCGGAATCCGGCTCGCCGGCGGCCCGGCGCAAGGCCGCCTGGAGCGCCCGCCGCGAGCGCCTGTGGATGGCCGCGGTGTACGTCAGCTCGTTCCTCTTCATCGTGATGGTGACGGCGCAGTTCGTTTACACCCGCAGCGTGAGTGCCCTCTCCCCGGCGACCCAGGTGGAATTCCACGACGGCAGGATCGTGATCCCGCTCTCGCAGCTGGCGGACGGCGACCTGCACCGCTACCTGGCCGAGGTCCAGGGCGTCCCGGTGCGATTCCTGCTCTACCGCAAGCCCGACGGCAAGGTGGCCACGGTCTACGACGCCTGCGAGATCTGCGGGGCGGTGGGCTTCTACAAGTCCGGTACCGGCGTCATCTGCAAGAACTGCGCCGCCCCCATCAATCCCATGTCGGTGGGACAGCCGGGGGGCTGCAATCCCATCCCGCTGAAGGCCACGGTCACGGCCGAGGCGGTCGAGATCACGCAAGCCGACCTGGCCGCCGAGGCCAAGTACTTCGCGAAGTGAACCATGTTCCTGCGCCTGCTCTTCGAGTCCTTCCGCCGGCAGAAGCGGCGCAAGCTGCTGGCCGGGGTGGCCGTCGCTCTGGGCGTGGCCGTGGCCACCGCCATGATCGCCGTGGCCACCGACATCGGCGACAAGATGAACCGCGAGCTGCGTACCTACGGCGCCAACATCGTGGCCTATCCCGAGGAGGACACGCTCGACGTGCAGGTGGGCGGCGTGGATCTGAAGCCGGTGAGCCAGGGCGCTTATCTGAACGAAGCCGACCTGCCCAAGATCAAGGGCACCTTCTGGCGGCACAACATCCTGGGCTTCGCGCCCTTCCTGCCCGTGCACCTGGCCGTGACCGCGGGCGGCGCCTCCCTTCCCGACGTGCAACTGCTGGGCACCTACTTCGCCAAGCCGCTCAAGCTGGGCGACGACAGCTTCACCACCGGGGTGCGCACCACCCATCCCTGGTGGAAGGTCGAAGGGGCCTGGCCGGCGGACGATTCCGAACAGGTGCTGGCCGGCGAGGATCTAGCCCGCAAGCTGGGGCTGAAACCGGGCGACCGCATCCAGGCCGGCGGGCGTGCGCTCGAAGTCACCGGCATCCTTTCCGCCGGCCCCGCCGAGAACCAGGGCCTGGTGGGCCCGCTGAGCCTGGCCCAGGCCATCGCCGGGCGTCCAGGCGCGGTGCGCCAAGTGTTCGTGAGCGCGCTGACCAAGCCTGAGGACGAATTGGCCCGACGCGATCCTGCCTCCATGAGCCCGGAGGTGCGCGACCGCTGGTACTGCTCTCCCTACGCCAACTCCATCGCCTTCCAGATCCAGGAGGTCCTGCCGCACGCGCGCGCCGAGCAGATCCGCCAGGTGGCGCAGAACGAGGGTGCGGTGCTCAACAAGATCCAGGGGCTGATGCTGCTGATCACGCTGGCGGCCCTGCTGGCGGCGGGCCTGGCGGTCTCGGCGGCCATGGCCACCGCCATCCTGGAGCGGCGGCGGGAGGTGGGGCTGATGAAGGCCCTGGGCGCG
>DATIWW010000417.1:0-5230 GCA_035519175.1 Terriglobales bacterium | reverse complement strand
GAGACGATGGCCGGCGAAGGAGGCCGTCGGGCCGCGGCCCGCCGGCGGCTCGGCCGCGACCTTCGCTGCCGGCTAGCGTCGTGGGCCGCCCGGACCCAGCGAGGGGGGACCGCCCGTCGTCGCCGAGCCCGTCACCAGCAGATCTCCGTCCTTCAGGTCGCCCTGCAACACTTGCGCCAGTGCGGTGAAGGTGTGGTCGGTGATGCCGGTGCGGATCTTCACCGGTTGCAGCGTCTTGTCGGGCAGGAGCTTCCAGACCACTGCGGTATCGCTGGCTTGCAGCCCCTGCATTTCGCTCGGGGCCGCGCCCGCCCCGTGGCCGCCTCCCTGGTCCGCTCCTTGCCCGCGCCCTCCCTGGGTTCCAGCCTGGGCGGCGCCTCCGCCCTGCCCTCTCCCGCCACCCTGACCAGTCCCCGTCTTGCGCGCGCCGCCCACGTCGATGCCATATTTGGCATAGAGGTCGCGGATGGCCTGGGCCGGCAGATCGGGTTTGTAGCGCAAGGCCCCATTGGGTACCTTGAGGACGCCCATGGCGTTGGCCACCGGGATGTTGACGTACGCCGTCATCCCGGGCAGGAGCTTCAGGTCGGGGTTGTCGAAGTCGATGATGGTGTTGTAGGTCACCACGTTCTGCACCACCGTCGCGTTCAGGCGCACTTGGCTGACTTTGCCCTTGAACATCTGTCCGGGGAAGGCGTCCACCGTGAAGGTGGCCGGCTGCCCGATCTGGATCTGACCCACATCGGACTCGTCGGTCTGGGTGTAGACCTGCATCTTGGTGAGGTCCTGGGCGATGGTGAACAGGGTGGGGGCCTGCAGGGAGGAAGCCACGGTCTGGCCCACGTCCACGTTGCGCGCCACCACCACCCCGTCGATGGGTGCGTGGATGGTGCAGTAGTTCAGGTTGGTTTCAGCGACGGTGAGGGCGGCCTGCTTCTGCTCCACCTGGGCGTTGGCTTGCGCCACCTGGGCTTCCCCCGCCGAGACCGCGGCCTCCGCCGTGTCCGCATTCGCCTTGGCCAGGTCGAGCTGCTGCTGGCTCATCACGCCCTTCTGGGCGAGAACCACGGTGCGGTCATAGTCCGCCTTGGTCTGCACCGCCGTGGCCTGGGCCTTCTCCAGGTTGGCCTTGGCGGCGGCGGCGTTGGCCTTGGCATTCTGCAGATCGGCGCGCGCCTGCAGCACCGCTCCCTGGAACAGCCGGGGATCGATCTCGGCGATGACCTGCCCCTGCTTCACCTTGGAGTTGAAATCGGCGTAGAGCTTGGAGATCGTGCCGGAGACCTGGGAGCCCACCTGCACCGTGATGACGGCGTTGATGGTGCCCGTCGCCTGCACCACTTGATGGATGTCCCCGCGGTCCGCCTTGGTGGTGAAGTACTGCACTTCGTTCTTGGGTTTCAGGAAGAATGCGGCGGTCAATCCGACCACCAGCGCGATGATCAGCAGCAGTAACCAGCGGCGTTGCAGTAGCTTCAAGATGGCATCCTTCGCCAGGGGAGTTGGGACACCCCTGATCCGATCTGGCCAGACCTTAGTTCTAACCCGTCTGGAGGGCATAAGTCGCGCCCCCAGCCGCCAGGACCAGGGAGCGCTCTGTTTCCATGCTAACGCTTCGCTGGGCGGGGCGAAAGCCCCCCAACATGGCGGGTCCTCCCGCTCCCTGATTCGCATACTAACGTATTGACATATCCGTTCCGACCACACTATAACGTCGTCCCGGAGGGTGCCATGGGCAAGAACCTGGTCCTGCTGCGGCCGCGGGATGCGGCCCGGATGCTCGGCATCAGCTATCCCACCCTCAAGCAATGGATCTATCACGGCAAGCTGCGCACCGTGAAGACGCCGGGCGGACATCATCGCATCCCCGAGGCCGAGCTGGACCGCTACCTGTACCGCGTCGGGGAGAAGCCGGGAGCGGGCACGCGTCGCAACTTCCGCCGCATCAGCGGGCGCAACCAGTTGGTGGGCCGGGTGGTCGACATCCGGGTCGGCGGCCTGATGGCGCAGGTCACGCTCTCCATCGGCGGCCAGCACATCACCTCCATCGTGACCGCCGACGCGGTGCGCGAGATGCGCCTCCAGAAGGGCGAGACCGTCGCCGCCCTCATCAAGTCCACCGAAGTCATGATCCTGCGGGTGTGAAAGTAAGAGGAGGAGAATCGATGAAGCTCGTTGCAACCTGCCTGTTGACCCTGCTGCTGTCCGGTGTGCTGCTGGCCCAGGCCGGGCCGGCCACCCAGGATCCACCCGCCGATCCAGCCAAGCCGGCCGTGGTGACGCCCCAGCAGCTCCAGGCACTGCAGGACGCGCTCGCGGCGCAACAGAAGCAGATCGACCAGCAGCAGCAGGAGTTGGAAGCTCTGCGCCGGCAGTTGGCCGGGGGGAGCGCGCCGCAGGTCAGCGATGCCGCTCTGCACACCTCCAGCAGCGAAGCCACCGCCCGCGCGGTCGTCGGGGACGCTGTGGCGCCGGACGAAGAGAAGGCCAAGGAATCCCCGCTTTCTTTCCGCATCGGCGGAGCGGAGTTCACCCCGGGTGGCTGGGTGGACTTCGAAAACGTCTTCCGCACCACCAACACGGGGAACGCTTCCTCGACCAGCTTCGGTTCCATTCCCTTCAGCAATACGATCCAGGGACACCTCACCGAGTTCCGCGCTACGGGCCAGTACTCCCGCTTGACCCTGAAGACCCATGCCAGCTTCGGCCAGAATGACATAACCGGCTACCTGGAGGCCGACTTTAACGGCAACGATCCGGCGAATACCTTCGTGACCGGCAACAGCCATACCGCGCGCCTTCGTCTGTACTGGCTGGACCTGAAGCGAGGCAAGTGGGAGTTCCTGGGAGGCCAGACCTGGGGGTTGCTGGAGCCCAATCGGGTTGGGGTGTCACCCATGCCGTCGGACCTGACGCTGGGCTACTCCGAGGACGGCAACACGCACGTTGGTCCCTATTACACCCGCACAGCAGAATTCCGTGTGGCGTACCACTTCAACGATCATGTGGTGTGGGCAGCATCCGTCGACAACCCCCAACAGTATGTCGGCACGGGCGAAGTCATCTTCCCCTTCGCCTTCAACGCCCAGTTGGGGCCGCAGTTCGATGCCGGCAACAACCCCGGGACCCCCAATGTGGCCCCCGATGTGGCGACCAAGGTCGCGTACGACAACGTTGTTGCAGGGCGGAACTTCCACGCTGAAGCCGGAGGCCTTCTGACCACCGTCAAGGTCACGGACTTTCCGGTCGGCGGAACTGAGTTCACCTCGCACTCCAGCGTCGGCGGCGGCCTCGAGGCCGGGCTGAACTTCGATCTCTTCCGGGACGCGCAGGGGCGGGATCTCCGGTTCGTGGGCAGCGTGCTGTGGGGCAACGGGATCGGCCGCTACCTCACCGGACTGGCGCCGCAGGCGGTCATCGTCCCCGTTCCGACGGGTCCGGCCACGTTTACCGTCGACATCTCCAAAGTCCATTCCGGCGGGGTGTTCACCGGTCTCGAATTCCTGCCCTGGGCCAACACGCAATTGGGCGTGTATTACGGAGCAGTCTACGCGCAACGCAACGCGTTCCAGGACGTGACCTCCCCCGTCATCACCACCATCCCCTGCAATGCGGGAGATGTGGCTCCCTTCCATCCCTGCATCGGTTTCGGCGGACCCAATTCGCCGAACTCCGCGAACCGGGCCATCCAGGAGGCGACGCTGGACTGGACACAGACCTTCTGGAGGAACCGGGAGTATGGGGCCCTGCAACTCGTCACGCAGTGGTCATACCTGACGCGCGCGCCCTGGTTTGTCGCAGCGGGCGCGCCCAAGAACGCTCATCTGTTCATGTCGTACGTGTCGCTGCGCTACGTGCTGCCATGAGAACGCTCTGGCTCCTGCCCTGGCTTGCCCTGCTGGTTCTCAGCGCCCCAGGCGCGACGGAAGGTGAGAAGGGCGACGTTTCCGTGCTCTATGCCGGCTCGCTGGGCGCCGTGATGGAGAAGAGCGTGGGCCCGGCCTTCGAGCGGGCCACCGGCTACCACTACCAGGGAGAGGGCCAGGGCTCGGTGGGCGCCGCCCGCGCCATCCACGATCGCCTGCGCGCTCCCGATGTCTTCATCTCCGCCGACCCGGCGGTCAACGATCGCATCCTGCTGGGGCCGGCGAACGGCGGCTTCGAGAGCTGGTACCTCACTTTCGCCTCCGGCGAACTGGTTCTGGGCTACAACCCGCGCAGCCGCTTCCGCGACCTCTTCGAGCAGGCGCAGGCCGGCAAGCTGCCCTGGTATGACGTGCTGGCCAAGCCTGGCGTCAAGCTTGGCCGCACCGACCCCAATCTCGATCCCAAGGGCTATCGCACGCTCTTCCTTTTTGAGCTCGCCGAGCAGTACTACAAGAGACCCGGCTTGGCGGCGTTGCTGGGCCCGCCCGGCAACCCCGGCCAGATCTTTCCCGAGCCCGAATTGCTCATCCGCATGGAATCGGGTGAGCTCGACGCCGGCATCTTCTATCGCCACGAGGTGGTGGCGCACGGCATCCCCTACATCGCGCTGCCCGGCGAGATCAACCAGGGGGACCCTCGCTTCGCTGCGCTCTACGCCGCCCACTCCGTCACCACCACCAAGGGACTGAAGGTCACGGGCTCGCCTACGCTGTTCACGGTGGCGCTCCTCAATCCCGCCAAGAACCCTGCCGGGGCCATCGCCTTCGTGCGCTTCCTCGGCTCGGCCGAAGCCAGGGCCCTGCTGGAGAAGGCGGGGCTGCGGGCGGTCCCTTTGTCGCTGACCGGGGACGCGTCGGCGCTGCCGCCGGAGTTGAAGCCCTTGATCCAGGGGCCACGTTCGCCATGAGACGCCGGATGGAATACGGCTTCCTGCCCTTTGCCCTGCTGGGCGGAGTGCTGCTGTTCTACCTGGCGGCGCCGCTGCTCTACCTCTTGTTCCAGGTGGACTGGCGGGGCGTGAGCGCGGCCCTGAGCGACGCGCGCGCCGTGCGCGCCATCCGGGTCTCGCTTCTCACCTCCACCGTCTCCACCGCGGCCATGACCCTGCTGGGCGTGCCCTTGGGCTACGTGCTGGCGCGTGCCCGTTTCCGCGGCCGCCGCTTCCTCACCGGTCTGGTCTTTGTGCCCATGGTGCTGCCACCCCTGGTGGGAGGCGTGCTGCTGCTGCTGCTCTTCGGTCCGTACGGGCTGGCGGGAGCGCGCTTCGAGGCCCACGGCATCACCCTGGTGAACTCGCTGAAAG
>DATIWW010000416.1:0-2790 GCA_035519175.1 Terriglobales bacterium | reverse complement strand
GAGGAGGCTACAAAGGGGCTGAATAATTCGGTGGTCCAGGTAGGCGGGGGAGCGTTGCCGTGGTGGAGTCGCGCACACTGTTGGGGTTGAAGGGAGAGAGATGAGTCTCCCAGCCTGCCGACGCTTCCGGGCGGTGTTTCTGTTCCTCGTAATAGCGATGGCGAGCCAGGGCCAGCAAACGCCTCCCCCACCTCGGATCTTTCACCTCGACCTGAAGTCGCTGGGCGCGATCGGTCTTGTGAGATCGTTTTCGGGCGATTCTCGCAAGCCATCCCCGCCTGGATTGCCGGAATCGGTTGCTTTCATCGACAGTTCCACGCTGGTGGTCTCTTTTCCCATCTTTAACTCTCGCACGGAGCTGTCCACGCGTAATAAGCCGCGAGGCGGCAGCCACCTCTTCCATACAGCGCTGATAGATGTGCTGAGCGGGCGCGTAGTGGCGGAGACCTCCTGGGGCACGGCTCACGATGAGGACGCGGTGCTCTCACTCCCGGGCGGGCACCTCCTTGTGCGCTCGGGCGACAAACTGGCGGTTGCCTCCCGCGAGTGGAAGCAGGAGCATGACTACGCTCTTCCCAGACCTGGCCCCGGAGAGCGACCCGCGCAGGTGTTGCTTTCCCCCAGCGGGCAAACGGTCTTTGTGGTCATGAAGGCAGGCGAGCACCAGGAGCACGTGGAGGCGCTGGCAAGTACCACCCTGAAACGGCTTTACGCCTTCGAGATCGAGTCGGTAGGACTGGATGCGGGATCGGACTCGTATTTCGCCTACTTGCTGCCCGGCAAGACCGGCTATGCGCTCTTCGAGCTGCCGCTAAGTACTCTGGGGAAAGGCTCCCTGCCTTCCCTGCAGCCCCTCTATTTCACGCACGGGGATGGCTGTTCTCGTCCCGACTTTGTCACCGACGACCTACTGGTCCTGACGGGGGGAAGCTGCGACACCGTGGCCTTGATAGCTCCTGACGGGCAGGTGAAAGCGCAGGGGCAACTGGGATCAAGGTTGGCACTTATCGAAGTAAAGACATCACGCCGGCAGGCGCGGTTTGCTGTGATCATCTTCCCGGCGATCGTGCCGAGGGGAACGGAGGGGATCCCGCCGATTCCCGACCCGGTTCGGGTTTATGACGTTACCCGACTGGCAACCGTGTCGGAAGTGGAATTCGCAGAGCACTCCATAGGCTTCGTGCACAGGGTGGACCATAACGTCTCCCCCGACGGGACCCTCTTAGCAGTGCTGGACGGTTTTGACCTCACCGTGTATCGTTTGCCGCCGCCGCAGGCCAGTGGTTCCCCGGCCGCGGCCACGCTGACGACCGGCGCCGTGCCCGCGAGCGTGCCGGCAGGACGCTCGGCGCAACCAGCGACGCCAGCCACCACGCTCGGCGCGGAGGGTAACAAGACCTCAGAGGCGTCGAGCAGCAGAAGAGCCCCGGTTCAGTCCGGTCCTGCCATCGAGGTTACGGCCGACCTTCAGGACCTGCGCCAGGATGCCATCCGGGCTTGGGTGCACATCGCGAACCACGGCACAGCCGATATCACTCTCGCCCCGGAGAAGGCGACGCTGGAAATCCTGAGCCCCGGGCAGAAGATGCTACGCGCGATGAACCCGGACAAGTTGGCGACGGCCATTCAGCGGATAGGGGAAGACGATGCCAAGAGTTTCCGGTCCGGGTGCGAAGCCACCGATCCCGGCTACGGCACCGCGCCTTGTCCCAAGGCTCTAGCGTCCGCCTCTGACATCGAGTACACGGCCGCTACGACCGCTGCCGATGTGCGCAGCTCTGCTCTGCGCGCGCAGGTCCTGAAGCCGGGCGAGCAGGTCGAGGGCTCGATCTTCTTCACCTATCAGAAGAAGCGCGGCGAGTCGGTTCTGCGTCTCTCCATCGGCGACCAGGTCTTCGAGTTCCACTTCCCGCCCGAGAAGAAATAGGCCTTGGTCGGCGGGTGGCCCACATTTGCGCGCAGAACGAACTCCTGCTCAGTTCCCAATCCTCGGCGCAAATGTGGGGAGATGCGGCTTCAGCAGATCCCTCGCCAACCACGCTCGGGATGTCGGCTGCGGGCTCCCGCTCGGCTTGGCGTGCCGCCTCGCCTCTCTCACGCCCGCAAAGCGCCTCTAGTTCGGCTTGCTGTCCTGGGGAGGATTGTCTTTGGGCGGACGCTTTTGCAGGGTGGGGCGGTTGTCGTCCTGCGCGGGCTGGTCGGAGCCGGAGGAGCCCTCGTTCTTGCCGCGCTTCATCAAGGTGGGGCCGGGCTTCCCGATCTGCAGATGGCGCTTGGCGCTGAGCGCCGCCAGCCGCGCCTTGACCTCCTGGAACTCGCTGGTGTCCACCAGATACTGGTCGCGCGCCGGCAGCATGGTGAGGATCTCCTTCTCCGCGCGCTGGATGCGGTCCTCGTTCATGGGATGGGTGCTGAAGGCCTTGGCCAGCAGCGAGTGCTTCTGCTTTTTTTCCGCGTCCAGCTTTTCGAAGAAGTCCACCAGCGCCGAGGGATCGTAGCCGGCCGCGTAGTCGTACTCGATGCCCAGCAGGTCGGCCTCGCGCTCCATGTCGCGGCTGAACTTGAGGAAGCTCATGGGAACCAGGATGGCCGCCGCCTGGCGCACCGCGAAGCCCGCCGGCCCGCCCAGGAAGATCAGCGGGATGGAGACCAGGTTCCAGATCTCCACCTTGGTGGCGGTCTTGGTGGCATGGCGGGCGGCCACGTGCGCGATCTCGTGCGACATCACTCCCGCCAGTTCGGCCTCATTGTCGGCCGCCAGGATCAGCCCCGAGTTCACGTAGAAGAAGC
>DATIWW010000415.1:0-5122 GCA_035519175.1 Terriglobales bacterium | reverse complement strand
TTTGGAGAACTTGCGCAACTGCAGCCGGCCCACATCGCTCAGCCCCACGCGTTCCAGCATGGCAGGAATACGGCGGTGGCGCTCGCCCGCCGGCACCCCGGAAAGCTGGGCGTAATAGTCCAGCAACTCGGGAGCCGTCAGATGATCGTAGAAGTAAGGCTGCTCGGGAAGGAAGCCGATCTGCGCCTTCACGCGGGGATCTCGGTAGTCGAGGCCCAGGATCCTCGCTCCTCCCCCAGTGGGGAAGATGAGGTGCATCAGCAGCTTCAGGGTGGTGGTCTTGCCGGCCCCGTTCGGCCCGAGGTACCCGAAGATCTCGCCCTCTTCCACGCCGAGGTTCAGGGGCATCAGGGCGCGTCTCTCCTTCTTGCGCCAGAACCCCACCGTGTAGGTCTTCTCAAGCTGAAGGGTCTCGATCGCCAGCATAGAAAGTTCGACTGGGAACTCGGAAGAGCAAGGCCTCGTCTCATTATAGCCAAACCATTCCGGCAGCTCGGGAATCGTACAGCGCCTCGCTTCGGCCCGGGCTCGCGCTTGCGGATCCCGGTGCGTAGGATGGTGACGCGAGTCGAGCCCGGCCCGCGCCGACCCGGCCGGCTGCCGGACACTTTTTGTCACCCGGGCCCGCCGTATCCCGGCATTCCTGACCGGAAGCGCCACCCACGAAAGTAACCTCCATGGCTGTAAGTGGCTGAAATCTATGGCTGTGACAATAGGGGAGTGGCTGGGCGGTTTTGGTATCTGAGTTGCGCTTTACTGCGGCCAAAGAGAGGCCCATGAGCCGGAAGGGCGCGGAACAATGTCCCGTGACTTTCAGGCTTCCAGAGAGCAAGTTCATACACTCTTGTCACAAGAGAGGATGAGGAGAACATGAAGAAACAGAAGGGATTTTCGTTGATCGAGCTGCTGATCGTGGTGGCGATCATTCTGATCATCGCTGCCATCGCCATCCCGAACCTGCTGCGTTCGCGCATTGCCGCCAACGAAGCGTCGGCGGTGGGCTCGGTCCGCACCATCAACACGTCGCAGGTCACCTATTCTTCGACGTACGGCACCGGCTTCGCGCCCCTGGTCAACCTGGGTGGCCCGAACCCCTGCCCCAACCCGCCTACGGCCGCCAGCTCTTGCTTGCTGGACTCGGTGTTGTCGCAGGCTCCGAACCAGAAGAGTGGCTACACCTTTGCCACTCCGAACCCCGGCGCGCTGGGGACGACCGCCGCTCCCAACGTGGTGTACCAGGTGACGGCGGACCCCATCACCGCGGGTCAGACCGGCACGCGTCACTTCTTCTCGGATGAGTCGGGCGTGATTCGCTTCAACGCGACCGCCGCGGCCACCTCCAACGACGCGCCGCTGCAGTAAGGGCTCCAGTTTGGCGAAGTACCTGGGGGAGGGTACAAGCCAGGGGAACAGTGGACCTAACCGGTCCACTGTTCCCTTTTAGCTTGCGCCAATGCGCGAGACAACTTCCTTCGCCGGCACGGCCGCCTCTCCCCTGTGGCATGATGATGCCCATCCTTGAGTGGACCGCGTCCCTGAGACAAGATGGCCTCCCCACAAAGCGCAAGTGCCATGCCGGAGGTGGGCTTCGGGCTGGGTAGAGTTACCCTCCGTCCGGCCGTGGTGCTACGCCTGGCGTTGCTCCTGACCGGGCTGACCTACCTGCGCACCATCACCTTCGACTTTGTCTTCGACGACTTCGCCGAGATCCTGCTGAACCCGCGGCTGCAGTCCTGGAGCAATGTTCCCGGCTACTTCCTGCAGCAGGCCTGGAGTGTGGTGGATCCCGCCTGGCACGGCAGCTACTACCGCCCCGTGATCTGGGTCTGGCTCACCCTGGGATATCACCTGTTCGATTCCATCCCCGGCTGGTGGCACTTGGCGGGGATCGCCATGCACTTGCTGGCCACTGTGCTGGTCTATGGCTTGGGGCGCCGCCTGCTGCGGGACCCGCTCGCCGCCGCCCTTGCCGCCTTGCTCTTCGGTGTCAATCCCATCCACGTGGAAGACGTAGCCTGGGTCGCCAGCACCGGCGACATGCTCTTCGCCCTCTTCTTTCTCTCTTCCTTCCTCTGCTACCTGAAGTGGCGACAGGAGGAACCCCGCCGGCGCCGCTGGTTCCTGCTGTCCCTGCTGCTGTTCGCTCTGGGACTGCTGACCAAAGAGACCGCGGCTGCCGTGGCCGGCCTGGTGTTCTGCTACGAGTGGCTGCTGGCCCCGGATCGGCCGTCCTGGAAGAAGAGGATTTCGGCTTCGCTGGCGTGGTCGCTGCCCTACTTTGTTCTGGTTCTGGCCTACCTGGGAGCGCGTTGGGCGGTGCTGCAGGGCTTTGCTCACCCGACCCATCCGGCCTCGCCGCGTGAAGTCGTACTGACCCTGCCCCTGGTGCTGTGGTTCTATCTCAAGAAGCTGGTTTGGCCCTTCGGGCTGAGCCCGCTCTACGACCTCGAGCTGGTCAGGCAAGTCACTTGGGCGGACGTGGGCGTGCCTGTGCTGGGAATCGCCTTGACAGCAGCGGCGGTCGCCCTGCTGGCCCGCCGGTCGCCCCAGCGGCAGTTCCTGCTGCTCTGGATGGGAGGGTCACTATTGCCCGCGCTGGCCGGGCTGGCCGTTTTCCAGCCGCACGACTACGCCCACGACCGCCAGCTCTACATCCCCTCGGTCGCTTTCGCCATGTTGCTGGCCCTAGCGATCCGCCGGCTGCCGCTTCCGCGGCGCGTAGAGGGCGCTCCCTGGGGACAACTGGCCCTGGCCCTGCTGCTGGCGGCCGTCTTCGCCGTCGCCACCTTTGGTTACAGCGCCTGCTGGGAGAATGAGCTGGCCCTCTGGCAACGGGCAGTAGAGCGCGCGCCCCACAACATCCTGGCGAAGGAGTATCTGGCCGCGGAACTCTTTGCCCGCCACGACTACCCCGCCAGCCTGCAGCTCTACCAGCAACTCCTGGCCGCCGACCCCGACTCCGCCCGCATCCAGTTGAACATGGCCCTCAGCTACGCCTACCTGGGCAAGCTGGAGGAGGCGGAACCCTACTTCGCCCGCGCCATCGCGCTGCAGGAGGCTCGCGGCGTCCCTCCGCCCGCCAGCGCCTTCTACCATCTTGGCCTGCTGCGCCTGCAGCAAGGGAAGCTGGCCGAGGCGGAAGCGGACTTCCGCCGCGCCACCGCATTGCGCCCCTTCATCACCGGCTACCGTTTTGCTCTGGCAGGCGTGTTGCGGCAGGAGGGAAAGGAGAAGGAAGCGCAGGAAGTGCTCGCGGCTGCGCGCTAGCAGGCCAACTGCTCGCGGGTGATCTTGAGGCCGTCCAGGTTGCCCAGCACGGTCACCGCCACCAGGTCGGTGTGGAAGTACTCCTCGGCCAGATGCATCAGGTCCTGGGCCGTGACCTGCTCGATGCGCTCGATGATCTCGTCCATGTCGAAGAAGCGGTCGAAGTACATCTCCTGGCGGGCCAGGTTGGACATGCGCGCGGTGGAGGACTCCAGGCTGAGCATCAGGCTGCCCTTGAGCTGGTCCTTGGCCCGCCGCAGCTCCTCTTCCGGCACCACCTGCACCTTCAGGTTGCGGAACTCTTCGATGATCGAGTCCACGACCTTGGAAGCCGATTCCAGCGAGGTCCCGGCATAGACCGAGAGGCAGCCGGTATCGCGATAGGGATTGAGTTCGCTGAAGATGGCGTAGGCCAGGCCCTGGCGCTCGCGGATGTTCTGGAAGAGCCGCGAGCTCATGCCGCCGCCCAGCAGCGTATTCAGGATGTAGGAGACGTAGCGCCGTTCGTGCGAGATGGAATGCGAGGGCACACCCACGCAGATCTGCACTTGCTCCAGCTCCTTCTTGTTGCGGGTGACGATGCGGGGAGTGACCCTGGGCGCCGCCTGATGGTCGCCGTTGCGGAAGGCCTTCAGGTACCGGAAGCGGCTCTCCACCAGCTCGACGAAGCGGGCGTGGTCGAGGTTGCCGGCCGCGGCCACGATCAGCTTGTTGGGCGTGAAGCCGCGGCCATAGGAGTCCAGCAGGAGCGGCCGCTCGAAGTGCCGCACCGTCTCCTTGGTCCCCAGGATGGGCTTGCCCAGGGGATGGTCCTTCCAGAAGTTCTGGGTGAAGATCTCGTGGACGAGGTAGTCGGGGTTGTCCTCGTCCATCTTGATCTCTTCCAGGATGACGCCACGCTCGCGGGCGATATCTTTCTCGTCGAAGACGGGGTTCAGCACCAGGTCGCTGAGCACGTCGAAGGCGATGGGCACGTGCTCGTCCAGCACCTTCACGTTGAAGCAGATACACTCCTTGGCGGTGAAGGCGTCCATGTTGCCGCCGATGGAGTCGATCTGCCGGGCGATGTCCTCGGCGCTGCGGCTGCTGGTGCCCTTGAAGACCATGTGCTCGACGAAGTGGGAGATGCCGTTGGCCTCCGCGGTCTCGTCGCGCGAGCCCGTCTTCACCCAGATGCCGATGGAGACACTGCGAATGTGCTGCATCTCCTCGCTCAGGATGGTCAGCCCATTGGGCAAAACCTCACGTTTGATCTTGCGCGCGTCGGAAACCATGGTCGTCCTTCGCCGATGCCCCTATGCCGCCCGAAGTGTTGGTTGTATCATTGTGGCACAGCGGGATGGCGTCGTCATGGGCGAATTAAGTCCTTTTGCTCTAATAGGTTAGCCGAAGCCACGGACACTGGGTCGGAGCTCCCGCTCACTGGGTTGGATGCATGCCGGAGGGCAAACAGACCGCGCTGTTGGGCCTGGATATCCAGGAACTTACCGGCATCGTGCAGGCCAGCGGAGAGCCGGACTACCGGGCGCGACAGCTCTACCACGCCCTCTATGCCGAGCGTACGCCGGCGCTGGAGGGCATTTCCACGCTGCCGCGCAGCCTGCGCTCCCAACTGGCGGAGCAGGGTTTCGAGGTGGGACGGCCGCAGATCAAGCGCCAGTATGCCTCCGCCGATGGCACCGTGCGCTACCTCATCGAGTTTGCCGACGGGCAGTCAGTGGAAACGGTGTGGATGCCGGAGGGCGACGGTGGCGAGGCCGGCGACGGCAGCGAGGCCGGAGAGCAAGCGCAGACCGGCGCCCCTGGCCGCGCCTTCGACCGCGCCACCCTCTGCGTCTCCAGCCAGGTGGGCTGC
>DATIWW010000414.1:0-8202 GCA_035519175.1 Terriglobales bacterium | reverse complement strand
TGGACGTGCTTTCCATGGGCATGTCCCACGACTTCGAGGTGGCCATCGCGGAGGGCTCGACCTGCGTCCGCGTGGGCACCGCCATCTTCGGGAAACGCCCAAAATGACCCGATGGCCCGATCACCCGATGATCCGATCCCTTCGTGTCCTTCGTGTGACCTTGGTGTCCTTCGTGGTGCGCTCTTGATCCCTATCCGCGACACCGCCGCCGGCGCCAGCTTCGCCGTCAAGGTCCATCCCCGCGCGCGCAAGAACGCGGTGACCGGCGAAGTGGGTGAGGCGCTCAAGATCTCGCTGACCGCGCCGCCCGCCGAAGGCCGCGCCAACCAGGCGCTCATCGAATTCCTGGCCGAGCTTTTGCAACTGCCGCGCGCCTCCGTTACCATAGCCGCCGGCCATTCCAGCCGGAACAAGGTGGTGCGCGTGCGTGGCCTCACCGCCGCGCAGGCGGAAGAGCGGTTGCGGGCCGCCGGCCTCTAGCGGCGGGACGAGGAGAACATCGTGAGCTTTGCCGAGCGTCTGCAGGACGTCCGCACCGGCTTCGAGCGCCCCTTCTGGGTCGCCAACCTCACCGAGATCTTCGAGCGCCTCTCCTACTACGGCGCCTTCGCCTCGCTGGCTCTCTACATCCAGGGGAAACTGAATTTCTCGACCCAGGACACGGGGACGCTTACCGGCCTTTTCGGCAGCGCGGTGTGGTTTCTGGCCATCTTCGGCGGGGCCGCCGCCGACCGCCTGGGCTTCCGCCGCGCCCTTTCCCTGGCCTATCTCATCCTGGCCACCGCCTATTTTCTGATCGGCTCCATCGGGGCGGCGTGGCTGGCGCCGGTGCGCAATGCCGTGCCCTTGGGCCTGTTCGTGGGCTGCATCCTCATCCTGCCCGCCCTGGGTGTCTCGCTGGTGAAGCCCTGCGTGGTGGGGACGACGGCGCGCGCCTCCAAGGAGAACGTGCGCTCCCTGGGCTACTCCATTTACTACACCATGGTGAACATCGGGGGCTTCTTCGGGCCGCTGGTCGCCTTCTGGGCGCACCGCAAGCTGGGGGTGGAGAACGTGTACCGCGTGGCCGCGCTCAGCGTCTTCGCCATGTTCTTCGTGGTCCTGTTCTTCTTCCGCGAGCCGCGCAAGGCGGGCGACGCGCCTCCGCCGTCCATCGGCCAGGTGTGGCACAACTTCTGCGTCGTGGTGGGCAAGGCGTGGCTGGTCCTGCCGGTGGTGGCCATCGCCATCGGTCTTGGCATCGCCGTGGCCCTGCGGCCGGGCTTCGCCGTCCCCTGGTGGCTCTGGCTGGGGATGCTGCTCGCGGTGCTGGCCGGCATCAGCCGCTTCATGTGGTTCCTGGTGCTCTTCACCGGCTACTGGGTGGTCTTTTGGCAGCAGTACATCAGCCTGCCCGGGTACATCACCGCCTACATCGATCCCAAGGCTCCCGTCGAGCTCATTCTCATCACGGACGGGCTGGCCGTGATCTGCCTGACCTTGCTGGTGAACTACCTGACCCGGAAGATTCCGGCCTTCCAGGCGGTGATCCTGGGCACGGTGATCACCTCGCTCTCCTGGCTGGTCCTGGCCTGGCGGCCGACCCTGTGGGCCGCCGTGCTCGCACTCTTCGTGCTGGCGTTGGGCGAGATCATCCAGTCGCCGCGCTACTACGAGTACATCTCGCGGCTGGCGCCCGAGGGCCAGCAGGGCACCTACATGGGCTTCGCCTTCCTGCCCATCGGCATCGGCTCGCTGATCGGGGGCTGGTTCGGCGGGCGCATGTTCCACGTGTACGGCGAGGTGCGGCACCAGCCCGCCCACGCCTGGTGGGCCATCACCGCCGTGGGCCTGATCACCGCCGTCGTGCTCTTCGCCTACGACCGCCTGCTGCGCCCGCGCACCCTGCCGGGCACCACGCCGGGAGTGCCGTAGCTGCTAGCCAGTAGCTGGCAGCTAGGAGCTGTGCTTATGCGCCGCAAGCAGCCCGCCAGCCCGGCTCAGGTCGCGCGCCACATCCGCCACGTCATCGATCGCGGCGGCTCGGCGCCCTACGCCGCCTCCGCCCAGCGCTTCTTCAAGGAAACCATCCAGGCGCGGGGCTGGCGCACGGCGGAGTTGCGGCGCGTGGCTGGGCGCATCCGGCGCGTGCTGCGGCGGGAGATGGGCGAGGCATTCGTGCTCGCCGTAGCCGACCAGCTCTTCCGCGGCCGCATCCATGAAGAGAAGCACATGGCGGTGATGCTGCTGGAGAAGGACGCCGCCCGCTCCGCCGTCCCGCCCAAGCGGGACGGCGTCATCCTGAGGCCCTTCAGGGCCGAAGGATCTCGCGCGCACTCCCGACCCGCTCTGGATGAGCGCGCCTTCCGCCTCTTCGAGACCTGGCTCGACCGCGTCCGGCACTGGGACGAGCACGACGCCCTGGCCCACAATCTGCTCGGTCCCATGGTGGAGGCCGAGCCCAGCCGCGCCCGCCGCGTTCTGGCCTGGGCCGGGTCGAAGAACCGCTGGCGCCGCCGCGCCGCCTGCGTGGCGCTGATCCGCGGTGTTCGCGAGCGCCGCTTCTTCCCCGAGATGCAGCGCGTCACAACGCGCCTGCTCGCCGATCGCGACGACATGGTGCAGAAGGGCCTGGGGTGGCTCTTGCGCGAGGCCGCCAAGGCCGATCCCCGCCGCACCGTTCCCTTCCTCATGAAGATCCGCAGCGGCGCCTCGCGCCTGGTCCTGCGCACCGCCTGCGAGACCCTGCCGGCGGCCACCCGGCGGCGGGTCCTGGATTGAGGTAGGAGACCGATCGGACTGACCGACGATCAAGGGTGAAAGTTCACTTCGACCATGAATGCGACCGCCACGGGCTTTCCCTGCCAGGTCGCCGGCTTGAAAGTCCATTGGCTCACAGCTTCCAGCACAGATCGCTCGGCGCTGGAACTAGTCGGCTGCTTCAACCGCATGGTCCGCACGAATCCCTCGTTGTCGAGAATGGTGCTGACCAGAACACTGTCCTTGCTAACGCCTGGAAACCCTCCGGGGTAATCCGGGTCAGCAGCCTTCAAGACCGTCGGCGGCTTCAGGCCGCCAGAAAAGATATAGAGAGGCTGGCCGTCGTCAAGCACGCCGACGTCGATGGGCTCGCTGATCTCCGTCACTTGTTTCCACTCCGAGGTACCCTTCTGGCGCACCACAAGTGGTTTGCCTGGCTTGAACTCGAATCGCTCAGACTTGTATTGCTCAGGCGCGGGTGGCGGCTGTGGTAGCGGGTCATTGCTGACGTGGAAGACCTTGCCTAGTGCCGCGTCAAGCGCTGCCTGATCGAGGGCCGTTCCCATTCCTATCTCAATCTTGACCTCGTCGTGGGTGCGGATCGCTTTGAGGATCCCCTGAGTGTCAAAGTATGAGATTAGCCTGCGGCAGTCGAGTCTCATCTTGCCGGGCTCAAGCTTGAGGCCGTCCACCTGCACCTGCTGGTTGGCAGCGCAACCGGCGACGCGGCCTGGATGCAGCAGGTTTCCTTGGACGTCGAAACTCAACGAAGACCCAGCGTAACAAGACCTTAGCCAGAGAGCCTTGCCCTTGTACTCGGTCCGCAGTTGCTGCTCCAGTTGCCGGAGGTCCTGGCCGGCCGCAGGAACAACGGCCAAGAGTAGTAGAACGCACGCGAACCGCGCTGCTCTTCGTGTGCGAGACATCCCCCCTCCCAAGAAGGACGCAGTATACGCCCACCTCTTGTACGGCTGGCAAGGGTGCACGCCGCGGAAAGTGCTAGCCCACTCTGGCTCCCTATCTCCCCTCGGTGTTGCCTTTGTGTCCCTCGTGGTTAGGGTCTTCTCTGAACAGACGAAAAGCATCACCACAAAGGGCACGAAGGTTTCACCAAGGCACACAAAGGTCGGGTATCGGCTTCCCTCTGTGCCCTCGGTGTCCTCTGTGGTTAAATAGAGGTTTACCCATGGACCTGGCCGCCATCCAAGCAGCCCTGCGCGAGCACAAGTTCGACGCCTGGCTCTTCTACGATCACCACCACCGCGATCCCATCGCCTACCACGTGCTGGGACTGCCGGAGAGCCTGTTCGTCACCCGCCGCTGGTACTACCTCATCCCCGCCCAGGGGGAGCCGCAGAAGCTGGTGCACCGCATCGAGGCCGGGCATCTGGACTCCCTGCCCGGCTCCAAGCGCCAGTACTCCGCCTGGCAGGAATTGGCCGAGAACCTGCAGCAGATGCTCGCCCCTTACCAGACCGTGGCCATGCAGTATTCGCCCAACAACCTGGTCTTTTACGTGGGGCTGGTGGACGCGGGCACGGTGGAGCTGCTGCGCGGTTGGGGCAAGACCGTGGTCAGCTCCGGCGACCTGGTGGCGAAGTTCGAGGCTACCTGGTCGGACGAGCAGATCAAGACCCACTTCGCCGCCCGCGACGCTATCGACCGCATCACCGCCGCCGCCTTCCAGGAGATCGGGCGGCGGGTACGCAACGGCGGCACCCACGAGTTCCAGATGCAGCAGTGGATCCACGAGGCCTTCGGCCGCGAAGGTCTGACCGACGAGAACGATCCGCCCATCGTGGCGGTGAACGCCAACGCCGCCAACCCGCACTACGGGCCCTCGGCCGAGCGTTCCGCCCCCATCCGCGAGGGCGACCTGGTGCTGCTCGACGTCTGGGCCAAGCAGGACAAGCCCGCCGCCGTCTACTACGACATCACCTGGATGGGCTTCGTGGGCCCCAGCCCTTCCGCCCGCCACCAGGAGATCTTCCAGATCGTGCGCGACGCCCGCGACGCCGGGGTGAAGAAGGTGGTGGACACCATCGCCGCCGGCAAGAGGCTGTGCGGCTGGGAGGTGGACGACGCCACCCGCGGAGTCATCGAGCGCGCCGGCTACGGCCAGTACTTCGTGCACCGCACCGGGCACTCCATCGCCACCAGCGTGCACGGCAACGGCGCCAACATGGACAACCTGGAGATCCACGACGAGCGCCAGGTGCTGCCCAACTCCTGCTTCTCCATCGAGCCCGGCATCTACCTGCCCGAGTTCGGAGTGCGCAGCGAGGTCAACGTGCTGGTGCGCCCGGGCAAGGCCGAGGTCACCGGGAAGATCCAGCGGGAGATCGTGATCATCTAGATGGCCAAGCCGCAGCCCAAGAACGCGGAACCCCAGGAGCACCCCGAGCCGGCGACTCCGCCCACGCCCAAGGCGGTCGCGGCGCTGCTGGTGGGATGGTTCGTGCCCGGCGCCGGACACCTGCTGCTGCGCCGCTGGGGACGGGGCGCGCTGCTGCTGGTCTCCGTCTTCACCATGTTCTTCCTGGGGCTGGCCATGGAAGGCCGGGTCTACGCCTTCAACACCGGCGACCTGCTCGACATCCTGGGCTTCCTGGGCGACGTGGGCGCCGGCGGCCTCTACCTGCTGACCCGCATGATGGACTGGGGCAAGGGCGCCATCAGCCTGGCCACCGCCGCCTACGGGACCACCTTCATCATCGTGGCCGGGCTGCTGAACATCATCAGCGCGGTCGACGCCTACCACATCGCCGTGGGGAAGAAGCCATGACCCTGCAGCTCTCCCACTTCAGCGCGGTCGTGATCTTCGCGCTCTTCGCCTCCATCGTCTTCGGCATCACCCAGCGCAACACTCCGCGCGCCATGCTGCGCTACGGCGCCTACTGCTTCCTGCTCTTTCTGCTGGGGACCCTGGCGGGCGGCTGGCTGATGTGGCTCTTACGGCATTGAGGAATTGTGGAATCGGGTAAACGGGTAATTGGGTAATGGACGTACGCCCGACAACAATTACTCAATTGCCCGATTACTCAATTACCCAATCTCGCTTATCCCTCCCACACAAACGCATCGAAGACCCGCTTCACCTCGAATCCCAGGCGCTGGTAGAGGGCCACGGCGCGCCCATTGGCCTCGGTGACGGTGAGGGAGAGAGAGTCGAACTTGCGCCGCCGCAGGTCCTGGGCGGAGGCGGCGATCAGATGCTGCCCCAGTCCCTGGCCGCGGTACTCGGGGAGCACGCACACCTGGGTGACGTGGCCCACGTCGTCCTTCACCCGCGAGCACAGGATCAGCCCCACCAGGGTCCGCGAGGGCCGGTGGCGGGCCACGAACGAGGCTTCGGAATCGAAGACGCCGCACCCGGGAAAGCGCACGATGTTGTTGAGGAAGCGCAGCGAGCCGCTCACGCTGCGGTACTGGTCGTTGATCTCCCCGTCCACGTGCCCGTAGTAGGCGGCGGTGATGACCGTCGCCGCCGCCTGGAAGCTCTCCTCCGACCAGGGCCGGATCTCGATCTCCTCGAGGGCGGGCCCCGCGCCGAAGCCCGCCGGCCCGCCCAGCGGCAATACCATGAACAGCCGCGCGTAGCGGCGGAACCCTTCGTCGAGGAAGGGCCGCGAGACCTGGCCCGCGGGATGCACCAGCAACTGCGCCTCGATGCGGTGGATGCCGGGGGATTGCTGCAAGGTGGCGATCACGTGCGTGAGCAACTGGTGCTCCAGCTCCGCGTGCCCGTTCTGGCCCTTGCCTCCGTTGTGGCCGTTGCCGCCATTGCCGCGCCGCCCGTTGCCCACGAACAGGTCCCCGATCACGCCCTTGCTGCCCTCGTAGACGAAAAAGGCGTAGCCCTTGATCTGCCCGTTCTCCACCGCGGCGTAGCCGGGCAGGATCTTGGCGTCCACGTAGCGCAGGATCATCTCGGCGGAGCCGCGATAGTCCCAGCACAGCAGCCGCGCCCACACCTGCGACTCCACCTCCAGCAGCGGGCGCAGGTCGGCGGAGGAAAAGTGCCGGAGGTCGAGGATCTCTACGCTGGCCATGCGGTGAGGGGGCGCCGGACTCGGGGCTCCCGGACGGGTCCCTGCCAAAACCCCAGTCTAGTGCGGCTTTCCGAAGGTTTCAATCGCGCGCTCCGGGCCCTCACCCGCTTGAGCAAGAACCCGGAAAATCACTTGTGCATGCTCTCGGCGCCGGGCGGGAAGACCCAGTAGAGGTCCAGGTGCTGGGGGGCGAAGTTGCCGATGAAGCTCACCCGCCGCCCCGGCACTTGCTCGCGGATGGCGTCGAGGCTGCCCTCGGGCGCGACCACGATGTGCCCCTCCGCCGGGATCTCGTCGCGCTCGTAGCGGTAGACCTCGTGATTGCGGTAGAAGGCCAGACCGTACTCCACGTTGCGCGAGGCGCGGAAGACCGCTACCGGCGACTTGCCCGTGTCCAGGGTGGCCAGCTCCCCGGCCAGCGGCCGGGCGGAGAGCGCCGCATCCAGCCGCGGCGCCGCCACCCGCAGCAGGAAGGCCACTCCCACGATCACCGGCACCAGGGTCACGAAGCGCAGCACCGCCAGCCCCCGCCGCCGGATGGTGAGGAAGATCCCCAGGAAGGTGATGATCGCCAGGGCGATGGCCACCGCCAGGGGCAGCGCCGGGATGCGGGTCTCGCGCAGCGCGAGGTAGGGGGCCAGCATGACCCCGCCCATGAACATGGCCGCCAGCAGCGCGTGCGCCACCAGGAAGGCCACGGGCGGCGACTCGTTGGCCTCGCGCTCCCGCCGCAGGTAGTCGGCCGCCAGGATGGTCCAGGGCGGCACCGCCGGCAGGATGTATCCCGGCAGCTTGGACTGCGAGAAGGAGAAGAACACCACCGGGATCGTGCCCCACAGGATCAGGAAGAGGGGGAAGCCGTCCTCGGAGCGGGGATTGGGATAGCGCCAGATGCGGTGGCGCACCGCGTCGGTGATGGCCGCCACCACCATGGTGGTCCAGGGCAGCAGCGCCAGCGCCAGGATGGGCAGGTAGTACCAGAAGGGCTGGCGGTGGTGGAACAGGTCGCTGGCAAAGCGCTCCAGGTTGTGCTGCAGGAAGAAGACGCGCAGGAAGTTCGGGTTGCGGATCTGCACCGAGATGTACCAGGGCAGGATGACGGCGCAGTACAAGGCGATCCCCGGCCACCAGGCGGTGCGCCAGATCATGCGCCAGTCGCGGTGCAACAGCGCGTACGCCGCCACGATGAGCACGGCCAGCCCCGGCGCCACCGGTCCCTTGGCCAGCGTCCCGATGCCGATGAAGAAGTAGAAATCGAAGAGCCACACCTTGCTGCCGGTCTCCTGCCAGGCGTACCACCCCAGCATGCCGATGGCGAATGGCGCGGCCAGTTGCATGTCGGTGGAGGCGGCGCGCGCGAAGCCGACGATGGCGGCGCAGGAGGCGGTCATCAGGGCCGCGTCCAACTGCG
>DATIWW010000413.1:0-4639 GCA_035519175.1 Terriglobales bacterium | reverse complement strand
GCAAGGACAAGCTCACCAGGGACGTGGGCGGCCAGGCCTCCACCTCCGAGTTCACCGACGAGGTCATTCGCGCCATGGAGGCGGTGGGCCCTGCCGTGGAATCGGGCCATGGGGTCGTCGGATCATCGGGTCACTGAGCACGAGGACGTGCCCTTCGTGCCCTTCGTGCGCCCTTGGTCTTCTGAAGGACTCCAGGGCGCCCTTCCAATCACGAAATCACCAAGTCACAGAGCACGCAAGGATGGGGCGCACACGGGACCCGTTCGCATGTGGGGGCCGATCAGCCGGCCAGGAGATCCCAGGCTTCCTTGTACTTCTCGGAGAGTACTCCTGATGCCCCCCTTGACCGTAAGTTACGGGGATCTAGTCCGCGGAATCCAAAGCGCCGGTGGAAAAAGTCCATTCCACGCCGGCGAGCTTCCCGTGGCGATCGAACCAGAGGCGCGCGGAAGCGGTGTCTTCCTGGTTGTAATAGCGCCACGCCGAGGAGCCGCGCGGTCCGTCCAGGGTCCCGTTCGGTCCCAGCGCCTTGTTCATGTCGTCGAGCGTGCTGCTGCCGATGACGAGCCCCGCCGGCAGCTTGCGTCCCGCGTCGCTCACCTTGATGCGCTGAATGAGCACAGTCCCGGTGGCGGGGACGTAGGCCTCCACCTCGGTACCCTTGTCGTCGCTGAGGACGATGATGTGGTCTACCTGCCCGGGTACGTGGGCATTCTCGACCTGGCGGCTGCTCTTGGTGCGGGCGTGCAGACGAAGGCGCAATTGCGCCGGCGTCAATGGCTGGGAGGTGAGCCCGATGTTCTGCTCGATGAACTTCTGCACGGCCTCGTCCGGCGAGCCCTGCGCGCCGGGAAGGCCCGGCAGCGAAGAGACGGCGCTCAGCCACACCACCACCGACACCGCCGCAGCGAAGCTCTTCTTCATGAGGTCCTCCTCCTTGCGTGAGCGAGTACGGCCGGATTATAGCTGTGACTCCTGCTTGTCCGTATACTGGACGCCTGTTCAGGAGCACCCATGGAGACGCGCTCCTCCTCGCCTGGCCCGGCCACCCCGGCCCCGCAGCCTGCGCACGGCATCCGGTTGCAGGTGCACGACCTGAACCAGCTCTTCAACTCCATGGACCCTTCCCCCTTCCGCGAGAAGGACCTGGACGACGACGCGGAAGAGTTCATCGTGAGCTGGGCGCGGGAGTTCCCGCCCGACGCGCCGCTGAAGCTCAGCGTCTGCCTGGAGCAGTGGCCCGAGCGGGACCCCCAGGAGCTGATCCGGCAGGCCGTGCACAACCACTTCGCCCACCGCGCCGAGCTGGCCGAGCTGGACTTCAAGGCGCTGCTCAAGCAGGGCCGCACCAGCCTGCTCATCGGCCTCTCCGCCCTGGCGGTCTGCCTCGGTCTCAGCAAGGTGCTGCTGGGCAGCGAGTCGGGCACCTGGGCCAGCATTGCGCGCGAGAGCCTGACCATCGCCGGCTGGGTGGCGATGTGGCGGCCCATCGAGATCTATCTCTACGATTGGTGGCCGCTGCGGCGGCGCGCCCGCATCTATGCCCGCCTCAGTGAGATGCCGGTCGAGGTCCTGCCCACCGGCAAGGGCCGCGCTAGCGCTTGAGCGCGAAGTAGATCACATACGCCCAGCTCAGCAGGCCGTGGCCCATGCAGTACAGGATGCTGGCGTTCTTCGACCACGACAGGATCATGGCCAGCATCATCCCCATGCCGTAGCCCAGCGACAAACCTTGACGGTGCCGGTGCTCCATTCCAAACCTCCTTATCGGGTCATTGATTCATCGGGTCAACGGGTCATTGAAAAACCTCTGTGACCTTCGTGTGCCCTTGGTATCCTTCGTGGTGCGCTTTTCAGATCCCCTATGGTCCCAATCGTCCCTGCGGGACTCCCAAACCCTCTCTTGGCATGGCCTACCCAGGACTTCGTCCTGGGCTATTCTCAAACGCCCTCCGGGCTCTTCCGATCACCCGATCACCCGATCGCCCGATCGCCCGATTTTCTCTGTGCCCTCTGTGTCCTCTGTGGTTGAGATTCCGCCGAACCGGGCGCTGATCCACTCGTAGGCGGCGCGGCAGAGTTGCTTGCGGCTGTCGCTCGCAGCCAGGGGCTCGCCGAACTCGACCCGGCACTCGATGCGGCGCCTGGAGAAGAGCTTGAGGGCGTGCGGCACCGGGCTCATGTCGCCCCAGAAGCAGATGTCCATCCGCACCGAGCCATCGGCCAGGGGCGCGTAGCCGATGGCCGCGGGCGTGACTTCGACCCCGGCGTCGATCGCCGCTTGGAACATGGTCGAGCGGAAGGGCAAGAGCTGCATGCCGTCGCCGGTGGTGGCCTCGGGAAAGACGGTGACGGGATGCCCGGAGCGCAGGCATTCGGTCAGCTCCGCCGCCGCCTGGGCGGAGCGCTGGGCCGACTGGCGCTCCACGAAGACCGTCCCCGCCAGCCGGGCCAGAGGTCCGAACAGCAGCCAGTCGCGCACCTCGGCCTTGGAGACGAAGCTGCACCCGGTGGCCGCCGAGAAGACCAGGATGTCGTAATACGAAAGATGGTTGGCGACGAGGAGGCCGCCCGCCGGGATCTTCCCTTCCGCCGCGTAGGAGACGCCCAGGCGGGGCAGCAGGCGGCGGGAGGCGCGCTGGAGCCAGCGCGCGCGCTCCGGCAACTGCAGCGGTCCGCGCCGCCGCCGCCAGGCGAACTCCAGCATGGCCGTGGCCGACACCCACAGCACCCAGAAGCAGCGGCGCAAGCTGCGCAGCACGCGGAGCATGGCCCCCGCATGGTACCGCAAAACCGTTAACCACAGAGGACACAGAGGACACGGAGGAAGACAGGGCAAAAAGCAGAGGGCAAAAGGACAGGATGACGCCATCGTTTGCCTTCTTGCTCTTGCCTTTTGCCTTCTCCCCTCTGTGCCCTCTGTGTCCTCTGTGGTTAAAGGCTTTGAATCACCCGATCACCCGATGGACCGATTGACGGTTTCCGGGAAAGCAATTAGACTCCATCGGTTCCGGAGTCATTGGGGAATGACTCACGGGGTACGGGGTCTTCAAGGGGAATGAAGCAGACAAGCCGCGTCGGCGTAGTTCTCTTCCAGCTCGGCGGACCGGAGACGCTCGAGGCCATCGAGCCTTTTCTCTACAATCTTTTCTGCGATCCCGACATCATCGACTTCCCCTTCGCGCGGCTGGCGCGCAAGCCGCTGGCGCGGCTGATCGCGCGCGCCCGCGCCCAGCACGTCCGGCATCACTACTCCGAGATCGGCGGAGGCTCGCCCATCCGCCGCTTCACCGAGCAGCAGGCCGCCGCGCTGCAGGCGCGCCTGCGCGCCCAGGGCATGGACGCCACCTGCGTGGTGGCCATGCGCTACTGGCATCCTTTCACCGCGGAAGCTATCGCCCGCCTGGAGGCCGCGGGCTGCGAGGAACTGGTCCTGCTTCCTCTGTATCCCCAATATTCTTCGACCACGACGGGCAGCAGCCTGAACGAGTGGCGGCGGCGCTTCCGCCGGAGGGACGCGCGCGTGCGCCTGGTGGACGGATTCTATCGCCATCCTCTTTATCTCGCGGCGCTGGTGGAGCGGGTGGAGGCGACGCTGGCGCGCTTCGCGCGCGGCCGCGAGCAGGTCGAGCTGATTTTCAGCGCCCACAGCCTGCCCCTGGCGGTGGTGGCGAAGGGCGACCCCTATCCCCGGCAGATCGAAGAGACCATGGCGCGGGTGATGGCGCTGGGCGGCTGGGCGAATCCCCACCGCCTCTGCTACCAGAGCAAAGTGGGGGCCAGCAAGTGGCTGCAGCCGTCGCTGCGCGGCACGCTGCGCGAGCTGGCCGCCGGCGGCGCGCGTCAGGTGTGCGTAGTGCCGGTCTCCTTCGTCTCCGACCACGTCGAGACCCTGGGCGAGATCGATCATGAGGCGCGCGCGCTGGCCCGCGAGTTGGGCATCGAGCGCTTCGAGATGGTGCCCGGACTGAACGAGTCCCCCACCTTCATCGCGGCCCTGGCCGAATTGGTGGAGAGCGCGCTGCGAGAGCGGCAAGAGACGGCGGCCGCCGCGGCGGAGCAGGCTTCCGCCACGGTACTGGTCGCAGCCGACTAGAGAGGAGCAGCGAGGAGTCCATGGCTGATGAAGGAGTGAAGGCGCCCCCGGCCAAGCCGCCCGCGGCGGCCACCACCGCGCCCGGGCCGGCGGACGCCACCAAGTACGTGGGCACGCCCGCCGTGGGCACCTCCAAGGCGGCGGCTGCGGGCGGGGTGGCGGCGGTGGGGCCGTCCAACACCGAGATCGACAAGCGCCGGCGCCGCCTGGTGTGGAGCGGCGTGGCCGCCTTCCTGGCCGCCTGGTTCCTGGCCTTCTTCCGCTTCTTCCTGCCCCGCACCCTGTTCGAGCCCAACACCGTCTTCAAGATCGGCTATGCCTCCGACTTCGCACTGGGGGTGGACACCAAGTTCCAGCAGAAGTACCGCATCTGGGTGGACCGCACGCCCGACCGCGTCTTCGTGATCTACGCCAAGTGCACGCACCTGGGCTGCACCCCCGACTGGAAGCCGGCGGAGAACAAGTTCAAGTGTCCGTGCCACGGCTCGGGATACGACAGCGAAGGCATCAACTTCGAAGGCCCGGCGCCCCGCCCCATGGACC
>DATIWW010000412.1:0-4825 GCA_035519175.1 Terriglobales bacterium | reverse complement strand
GCGTTTCGTGGGCTTTCGCGCCCTGTTCGATTCCGAGCCCGAGTTCGAGCTGGTGGCCTCGTCGGTGGGCGAGATCGCCTCGCACCAGAACGTGGACCTGGCGCTGCTGGGCAGCCGCGCCGCCCAGAACCTGTTCGACGTGATGGCCAGCCTGAAGGCGGTGCGCCCCGACCTGCGCATCATCGTCACCGGCACCGGGGCCGACGACGAGACCATCCTGAAGGCGCTGGCCGCCGGGGCCAAGGGCTACATCGACGAGGGCGCGGGGGCCCAGGAGTTCATCCAGGCCATCCGCATCGTGCACCAGGGCTCGGTGTGGGCGCCGCGGCGCGTGCTCTCCATCTTCATCGAGCGCGTGACCTCGTCGCCGGGGCGCATCTTCCCCGCCGGGCGCGTCACCTTCACCGACCGCGAGAAGGAAGTGCTGGAACTGCTGGTGGCGGGGCGCTCCAACAAGGAGATCGGGGCCTCGCTGGGCATCGAGGAGCGCACCGTCAAGGCGCACGTGGCCAAGCTCATGCGCAAGGTGGGAGTGCAGAACCGCATCGCCCTCTCCGTCCACGCCATCACCCATTCCCTGGTGTCCAGCGGGAAATAGTCCACCCCAGGACCCCTTGCGTAAGTGATTGATGTTCTTGGGGTCGTTCCAGCCAGGTAGGACGCGGGCTTAGCGCGCTGGTGGCGGTGCTGACGCCCGACAACCAGCGGCTAAGCTAAAGCTACGAGCCCGGGGAGGAGTCCATCGTGGACGGCTACGAGCACAGCCGGGCGGCGGTGGCCGACCTCCGGGATTCGCAGGATCCAAAGGAAAATAACCCCCTGCCTCGGCTGCTTGACATCGCAGCGTCCCCGGCTTATATTCGCTTTATGTTCGCCTAGGCGGAGGAGTGTGCCCGCGTCAGCCGGCGCCTCCGGAACGCGTAAGTCCATTGTTTGACGGATTTTACGTGTAAGTTCTTTGAATCCACGGATCGCCACGGATCTCCCTCTGTAACCTCATGATTCTATTAGCGGCCAGGGAGGGGGGAGGGGGTATCCCTTCGGGCGATTGGGTCATCGGGCGAGCGGGTGATTGAACCCAGTCCCCACCTTCGTCCAGGTACTAAAGTACAGTGTACGGATTCCACGCCGGGAGCATGCTTCGGTTACCTTGTGGGTACCATGGTCACCAGGCATACTGCACCCACCTACCACAGAACCTGGGAGACGGGGGTTGGGATTGGTAACGAGGGTCACCGATTCCAACCCTTTCTAATTTCCCCTCGAACTTCCCCAGGTAACCCCCGAGCCTTTGCCCAGCCTCTAATTAGCGTGTATCCTCACTGCGAGTCAGTGAGACCGCAATCCCGCCATACAAGCGCGCGCCACCGCCCGTTGATGGGCGTAACCGGTTGTCAATGAAGGAGATAGCAATGAAGAGAGTTTGGGTCGCAGGGCTGGCGATGGCTTTGAGCGCGGTGGCCTGGGCGGGCGAGACCCGTGATCGCGACATCCAGCGCATCCACCATGCCGCCGTGATCCTGGACGAGATCATGGCCGCCCCCGATAAGGGCATCCCGGAGGAGATCCTGAACGACGCCAAGTGCGTGGCCGTGGTTCCGGCCATGATGAAAGGCGGCTTCATCGTGGGGGGTGAGTACGGCAAGGGCGTGGCCTCCTGCCGCACCCAGAACGGATGGAGCGCCCCCGCCTTCTTCCAGGTGGCGGGAGGCAGCTTCGGTCTGCAGATCGGAGGGCAGGCCGCCGACCTGGTGCTCATCATCATGAACGATCACGGCATGCAGCACCTGCTCTCCAGCAAGTTCAAGCTGGGAGCCAACGCCTCGGCGGCAGCCGGGCCGGTGGGGCGGCACGCCGAGGCCGATACCGACTGGCGGATGCGCGCCGAGGTGCTGACCTACTCGCGCGCCCGCGGCGTCTTTGCCGGTATCTCCCTCAACGGCGACGAGATCAACCAGAACAAGGACGACACCCGCGCTTTCTACGGGCGCATGGTGCCTTTCCGCACCATCCTGACGGGACAGATCGCGAGCCCGGCGGAGGCGGAGCCCTTCCTGAGCACGCTCAACAAGTACGCGCCCGCGGGCCGCGTCACCCCGCCCAAGGCGGCGGAGAGCCAGCCCAAGGGCCCGTCCAGCCAGCCGAAATGACAAGGCTGGCCCCAAGGGGCACTCAGGACAACCCGAAGCCCACGAAGGGAGCGTAGGCGAGGGCGGGGACGCCCTCCACACGGCCGGCGAAACGCCGGCGTACCGTCATGCGCCACGGGATCGAGTACGCACCGGTGTGGCTGGTGGTGAAGGCGATGGGGGCGCTGCCGCGCCCGCTGGCCCGCGCCCTGGGCATCAGCCTGGGCGGGCTGGTGTACTGCCTGCACCGGCGGCTGCGGCGCGTGGGCCGGCGCAACCTGGAACTCGCCTTTCCCGAGAAGTCTCGCAAGGAGCGCCGTCGCATCCTGCGCGGCGTCTTCCGCAGCCTGGGGCGTCAGCTCGCCGAGGTCTGCCTCTTTCCCCGTTACACCCGGCAGAACGCCGGGCGGGTGGTGATCTACGACGGCTTCGAGAACTTCGAGGCCGCCCGCCGCCGCGGCCAGGGCGTGCTCTTCCTCACCGCCCACCTGGGGGCGTGGGAGGTGGGTTCCTTCTTCCACTCGCTGATGGGGAACCCGCTGCGCATCGTGGTGCGGCCGCTGGACAATCCCTATCTCAACCGCATGGCCGACCGCTACCGCACCCTGCACGGTAACTCGCTGTTCGGCAAGCAGGACTTCGCGCGCGGGCTGCTGGAGGCCATGAAGGCGGGCGAGACCGTGGGCATCCTCATGGACCAGAACATGAGCCCGCCGCAGGGAGTGTTCGTGCCCTTCTTCGGCCACCTGGCCTGCACCGCCAGCGGCTTGGCCAAGGTGGCGCAGCGCACGGGCGCGGCCGTGGTCCCGGGCTTCACCCTGTGGGACGCGGGATTGCGCAAGTACCGCGTGCACTTCGCGCCCGCGCTGGAGCTGGCGCGCACGGGCGACGAAGAGGCCGACGCCCTGGCCAACACCGCCGCCTTCACCCGCGTGATCGAGGAGTACGTGCGCCGCTATCCCGAGCAGTGGCTGTGGGTGCACCGCCGCTGGAAGACGCGGCCCGAAGGCGCGCCCTCGCTGTATTGATTTAGAATCCCGCCGGAAGCCGGAGGTCGGCATGGCGTCGCGCATCCACAAGCCGCTTTGGCGATGCCCCCGCTGCGGCGCCCGCTTCGTGACCAGGAACATCTGGCACTCCTGCGGGAAGCACAGCCTGAAGCGGTTGTTCGCGCGCTCGCAGCCGCACCTGCTGCCGCTGTTCCGCAAGTTCGCGCGCCTGGTGCGGGCCTGCGGACCGGTACGCATGATCCCGCAGAAGACGCGGGTGGTGTTCATGGTGCGGGTGCGCTTCGCCGGCTGCTACCCGCGCAAGACGCACCTGCTGTGCGGCCTGGCCCTGCCCAAGCGCACCCCGCACGCGCGCTTCCTCAGGATCGAGAGCTACGGCAAGCACTTTCACGGGCACTATCTCCGCTTGGCTTCGGAGAAGGATCTGGACGCGCAGGTGCAGCGCTGGCTGCGCGCCTCCTACAAGGTGGGAGCGCAGGAGGCGAGCTAGGAGAGCAGCGATGGCCTTGGTGGTGGTGGGCGGGCACACGCGCAGCGTGGGCAAGACCAGCGTGGTCGCAGGGCTGATCGCGGCGCTCGTGGAGCGCCGCTGGCTGGCCATCAAGATCACGCAGTTCGGACACGGGGTGTGCGCGGTCAACGGCGAGAATTGCGACTGCGCGCCCCAGGACCACGGCTGGGCCATCAGCGAGGAGCAGGACCGCTCCGGCAAGAGCGACAGTTCGCGCTTCCTGGCGGCGGGAGCGGCGCGCGCGCTGTGGGTGCGCAGCAAGCAGGGCATGCTGGCCGAAGCCCTGCCCGGGCTGCGGCAGGAGTTGGCGGGGGCGCAGAACGTGATCATCGAGTCCAACAGCGTGCTGCGCTTCCTGCGCCCCGACCTCTATCTTCCCGTGCTCGATCCCGCCACCGCCGACTTCAAGGCGACCTCGCGCGAGTTTCTGGACCGGGCCTCGGCGGTGGTGCTGCATCCGCCGCCCCCCGCGGGCTTCGCCTGGGATGGGGTCTCGCTCAAACCGGTGGCCGACCGGCCCATCTTCTACATCCGTCCACCGCAGTACGTGACGCCGGAGCTGGTGGAGTTCGTGCGCGGACAACTCGCGCTGCTCGAGACCCGATAGCGGCTTCGAGTTCCGGCCCGCCTACGGTCCCGTCACCGGCGGAGTGGAGGGGGGCTCCTTGCTCTCCTCGGGCGGGGCTTCGGGCGGGGGCAGCGCGGCGCCGCCGGGCTGGGGGCCGAAGCGCTGCTCGGTGGGACCGCGGCGCAGGGCCTTGAGGATCTCGTCGCGGTCGCGCCCGGCGTAGTCGCGGGCGAAGCGGGTGAGGGCGATGGAGAGGATGTCGGAGTGGTGCAGGTTCTTGAACTCGCGGAAGCGGGTCAGGTCCAGCCACAGCCGGTGCACCAGGTGGACGTCCTCGGGCCGGAGATGCGGGGTGTGGGGCCCGATGGTGAAGGTATCCACGTGGCCGTCGGGATGCACCACCTGGAAGAGGAACTGGCGCTTGGGCTCGGGAGCGGCCTCCCAGGCGCGGCCCAGCAGGAAGGATTGTTCGGGGGCGGTCATCTTGGCGGAGAGACCGGCAACTACGGTGGAGGATTCCAGAGTGTTGGCGGCCTGGGCGATGGCCGACCAGATGTCGGTGGCCGGGACCACCAGCAGGGAGATGTGGCGGCCCACGCCCTCGGCG
>DATIWW010000411.1:0-6405 GCA_035519175.1 Terriglobales bacterium | reverse complement strand
GCGCTTGCGGATGTTGATGTCCAAGGTCCTTCTCCGGTGCCGCGCATTATAGACCCTGCGTCAACTGTGGGCGCAAGAACAAAGGGGGCGCCCCTAAGGGCGGATCTCGATGGGAGTGCCGTCGGGGACGGCGCGCCAGATCTCCTCGATCTCCTCGTTGGTGACCGCGATGCAGCCGTCGGTCCAGTCGTAAAGGCGCTGCGCGCTGCCCAGCCCGCCCCACCCGTTGGGCAGCCCGTGCAGGAAGATGTCGCCGCCGGGGTTGACCCCCAGCCGCCGCGCCCGCGCCCGGTCCTGGGCGTTGGGATAGGAGATGTGCAGCGCGCGGTGAAACTGGCTGCGGGCGTTGCGGCGGTCGATGACGTACAGCCCCTCCGGGGTGCGATGGTCGCCCTGGCGCGTCTTGGGCCCGGCCGGCTCGCTCCCCAGCGCGATCTTGTAAGTCTTCAGCAGGCGGCCGTGGTCCAGCAGCATCAGCCTGCGCTCGCTCTTGAGCACCAGGATCCTGTCCGCGTGCAGGGTGGGCGGGCCGCCGCTGGTTTGGGCGAAGCAGCCGAGAGTCAACGCCAGGACCGCGAGCGCGCGCCGGACGAAGGTCATTCCCGGAAGGAGGCCACCGCGCGCGGGATGCTGTCGAAGACCTCGAAGAGGCTCAGCAACCCGGTCAGTTGCAGGGCATTGCCGGCGGAGTCGGAGGGGCGGACCAGCTTCACCATGCCGCCGCGCCGCTTGCAGGTCGTCAGCAGGTAGACCAGGTTGCCGATGCCGGTGGAGTCGATGGCGGGAACGTCGGCCAGGTCCACCACCAGCCAGATGCCTCCGGCCTGCAGCATCTCGTCGGCGTGCCGGCGGAAGACGGCGTTGGCCTCGCTCCCGCGGAACGGTCCTTTCAACTTCATCCCCTTCAGTTGGCCGTAGTTCAGGACCTGGATCTCCACGCCCCCTCCTTCCCGCCCTACCGGGCCGAAGAGATTGTAACCGCGTTGCTCTCCGGCGCAACCGCGGCGCCGTCGCGGAAGGCGACGCTCCTGCCGGAGATGGCGGGCACGCGCTCCCCGGGCACCACGATGCCCACCAGGTTGAGCGGATCGGCGGCGGACAGGGTGACCGTCTCGCCCGAGGGAGCCAGGTTGCGCAGGGCGCGCAGCGATTCCACCGCCTCGGGAAGCGCGAACTGCTCGCCCAGGAAGCCGGAGACGAAGCGGCCGCCGCGCACCTCGCCGCGGTCCTCCAGGCGGCGGAAGGCGAGGAGCAGCTCGCGCCAGCGCGGCGCCAGCGCCTCGCGCGCCAGCAGCTCGCGGAAGACCACGCCGTAGCGGCGCAGCAGCATCCAGCAGGTGGCCTCGACGGCGCGGGCACGCTCGGTGGGCTCGCCCGAGTAGAGCAGCGACCAGCGTCCGGCCGAGTGCCGGGGGCGCGCGCTGCGCCCCGCGCCCTGCCCGGCGCGCCGCTTGGGATCGATCAGGGCGCGCAGGTTGTCGAAGCCGTCGGCGGTGATGAGCCCGCCCGCCACCAATTCCCACAGCGCCGTCTCCACCTCCGACTTCAGCTTGCCGGTGCCGCGTACGATGTCGGGGAAGAACGAGGCCCCGCGCGCGGCCAGGAACTTCAGCACCTCGCGCGCCCCCGGGCTCAGCCCGCGCGCCTCTTCGTGCTTCTCTTCGGGGCGCGTGGGGATCATCCAGTCCGCTTCTTCGCGCACGAAGAAGGTGATGGGGGCGACGCTGGTGGGGATCACGCGCCGGCCGGCCGGGCCGGAATCTTCCAGGGTCGCGGGATGGGGCGAGAGCCTGCCCCAGCCCACCGCGCCGGTCAGGCAGAGCTGGTCGAGCACCTTGGGATCGTAGTTGGCGATGCGGCGCGCCAGCACCTGCGGCTCCCAGGCGTTGGCCGGGACCTCGAAGCCCTGCAACTGGCGCAGGACTTCCAGCGTGCCGCGCTCGCCCAGGACTTGCGACTGTGGCGCCAGATGCTGCCAGCGCAGCAGCCAGCGCATAAAGACCGCCGCCGTCGCCGGCTCCACCTGCTTGCGCAGCGTGCCCAGCGTGAGGCGATGGATGCGCGCCAGCAGGCGCCGCTCGCACCACTCCTCCATCGAATGATCGGGTGATCGGGTGATCGGGTGATCGGAGGTGAAGTTGCCGCGCAGGACTGAGCCCGAGGCTTCCAGACGCAGCAAGGCCTTCTCAATCTCACTTGCCGCGAAGCCCAGGGTGCTGCCGAGCTGTTCCGCCGTCACCGGGCCGGAGTGCAGCATCCAGCCGCGAACCAGGGCGAGCAGGGCATCGTCGAGGGTGGGCGGCTCCTTCTCGATCTCGGGCAGCGGGGCCTCGAAGTGCGCGGTAGGGAAGAGGACGGCGAAAGTCTTCGCCCGATCGGCGGCGACCCAGTAGGTGATGTCGCCGGCGACCGCGCGCGCGGCCCGGCGCTCAGCGGCAAGCTGCGCGAAGCAGGCGCGCCAGGCTTCGGCCAGAGTCTCGGGCAGCGCTACCAGGGTCTGCAGCGCGTCGTGCAGCTCGTCGGCATCGCGCACGTCGGGCCAGGCGTCACGGCGAACTTCTTCAATGGCGGCGGGATCGAGCTTGCCCACCTCCTCCAGCACCGACTGCGGCAGCACCCGCCGCAGTTCCACGGCGCGGGCGCGGCGCTCCTCCAGGGGCGCGTCGTCGAGGAAAGCGTAGGGATTGGCGTTCAGGATCTCGTGCGCGAACTGCGAGGGCACGGGCGTGTCCACCGCCAGGCAGCGGACGCGCCCGGCCGTGATCTCGCCCAGCAGCCGGCGCAGGCCCTCCAGGTCCATGGCCTCCGAGAGCACGTCTTTCATGACCTCGCGCACCAGGGGATGATCGGGGATCTGGATGTCGCCCACGATGTTCTCCTGGCAGGCGGCCACGTCGGGGAAGACGGCGGCCAGCAGGTCGTCGGACAGCATGCGTTGGATCTGCGGCGGGACCTTCTTGCCTCCGCGGAAGCGCAACAGCGCCAGGGCGCGGCTGGCGTCCCAGCGCCAGCGCGTCCCGAAGATGGGCGAGGCCAGCGCCGCCTGCTCCAGCACCGCCTGCACCGTCTCTTCCGCCAGGAAGTGGAAGACGTCGGAGAGCGGGAAGCTGTGCTGCTCGGCCAGAGAGATGTTGAGGCCGTTGTCGGTGGCCGCCGCCTGCAACTCGAAGTTGAAGGAGCGGCAGAAGCGCTTGCGCAGCGCCAGCCCCCAGGCCTTGTTGATGCGTCCGCCGAAGGGCGCGTGGATCACCAGCTGCATGCCCCCGCCTTCGTCGAAGAAGCGCTCGGCGATGATGGTCTGCTGTGTGGGCACGGCGCCCAGCACGGCACGGCCTTGCACGATGTGGTCCACGGCCTGCTCGGCGCCGGCATCGTCGAGCCCGCAGTTTTCCTTGAGCCAAGCCACCGCGGCGGCGACTTCCGGGTTCTGCTGCGCCACGCCGCCGGGACGGACGCCGGCGACCAGCTCGCTGATCTTCGCGCGCAGCTCCGCCAGTTGCGAGGAAAGTTCCTGGGTGCGCGCCGGGGCTTCGCCGCGCCAGAAGGGGACGCCGGGAGCGGCGCCGTGCGCGTCCTCCACCAGCACGCGGCCGGATTCGATCCGCCGGATGCGCCAGGAGGTGTTGCCCAAGAGCATGATGTCGCCCTTCATGCTCTCCACCGCGAAGTCTTCGTCCACGGTACCGACCACGGTGCCCTCGGGCTCGGCCACCACGGTGTAGAGCGCGTTGTCAGGGATGGCGCCGCCGGAGGTGATGGCAGCCAGCCGGGCGCCGCGGCGCGCGCGCAGGCGGCGGTTCACGCGGTCGCGGTAGAGATAGGCGCCGAAGCGGCCGCGGCTGGCGGCGATGCCCTCGGAAAGCATCTCCAGCAGTTCGTCGAAGTCCTCGCGGCGCAGATCGCGGTAGGGATAGGCGCGGCACGCCAGCGCGAACAGTTCTTCTTCCTTCCACTCCTCGGCCGAGCACGCGGCCACCATCTGCTGCGCCAGGACGTCGAGGGGGGCGGGCGGGATCTCGAGCTTGTCCAGCTCTCCCTGCCGCAGCGAGTGCACCAGCGCGGCGCACTCCAGCAGCTCGTCGCGGGTGGAGGCGAAGATGCGTCCCTTGGGAATAGCGCCTCGCCAGTGGCCGGCGCGTCCGATGCGCTGCAGCGCCACCGCGATGGAGCGCGTGGAGCCCAACTGGCACACCAGGTCCACGAAACCGATGTCGATGCCGAGCTCGAGCGAGGCGGTGGCCACCAGCGCCTGCACCTGGCCTTCCTTCAGCTTCTTCTCCGCCGCCAGGCGCAGCTTGCGCGAGAGCGAGCCGTGGTGCGCGGCCACCGCCTCCTCGCCCAAGCGCTCGCCCAGGTTGTGGGCCACGCGCTCGGCCAGCCGGCGCGTGTTGACGAAGATGAGCGTGGAGCGGTGCTGGCGCACCAGCTCGACCAGGCGGTCGTAGATCTCGTCCCACATCTCGTTGGAGGCGACGGGGCCGAGCTCGCTGCGCGGCACCTCCACGGCCAGGTCGAGCTGCCGGCGCTGCCCCACGTCGACGATGGCGGGCAGCGGGCGCTCGCTGCCCACCAGGAAGCGCGCGATCTCCTCGATGGGCTTCTGCGTGGCCGAGAGCCCGATGCGCACCGGGGAGCGCGGCAGCAGCGCCTCCAGCCGCTCCAGCGACAGCGCCAGGTGCGAGCCGCGCTTGTCGTCGGCCACGGCGTGGATCTCGTCCACGATCACGGTCTCGACGTCGCGGAGGATGGCGCGGCTGCTGCCCGCGGTCAGCAGGATGTAGAGCGACTCCGGCGTGGTGACCAGGATGTGGGGCGGGCGGCGCAGCATGGCGCGGCGCTCGTGCATCAGGGTGTCGCCGGTGCGCACCGCCGAGCGGATCACCGGCATCAGCAGCCCGCGCTCCCCCGCCAGCGCCAGGATCTCGCCCAGCGGCACCTCCAGGTTCTTCTGGATGTCGTTGCCCAGCGCCTTGAGGGGCGAGATGTAGAGCACCTCGGTGCGGTCGAGCAGGCCGCCGGCCAGCGCTTTGCGCACCAGGCGGTCGATGCAGGCCAGAAAGGCGGCCAGAGTCTTGCCCGAGCCGGTGGGAGCGGAGATCAGGGTGGCGCGGTCGTTCAGGATGTGCGGCCAGCCCTGCTCCTGGGGCTCGGTGGGGGTGCCGAAGCGGCGTGCGAACCACTCCTGCACCAGGGGATGCGCCCAAGCCAGGGAGGGAACCGCGGGAAGCATTGCGCTATTCTACCCAGTTTTCCCAGTTTCGCAATATCTTCGCCTGTGGAAATCGGGGCCGGCGGCCTCCCACGGTGGTATGCTCTCTCCCTTGAGAATGTTCGACGCTGAGGAAGCGGTGCCCAGAACCATTCTCTGTATCGACGGCAAGCCCGAGGCCCTGGAGGTCTGGAAGACGGCGCTGGAAGGCGCCGGCTTCCGCGTGTTGGCCACCACCAGCGGTAATGAAGGCATCGAGCTCTTCCACCAGGGCGGTGTGGACCTGGTGGTGGTGGACCTGAAGTCGCGCGACACCCACGGCGCCGAAGTGGCGCGGCAATTGCGCAAGCTCAGTCCCCAGCTTCCCGTGGTCATGCTCTGCGGCAGCTACTGGTGGCCCCCGGAGGCGGCGCTGGAGTTCGTGAGCGCCCTGGTCATCAAGGGCGACGGCGCCCAGGCCATCGTGGACAAGGTCCAGGAACTGCTGGCCGCGCCCGCGCCCGCCGCCAAGCAGTCGTAGCCATCCCCCGGGGTACAATCCCAGCATGGCGCCGACCCTGAAGGAGCTGATCCGCTGCCCCAAGTGCGGGGGGTCGGAGATCGTCTACTCCTGCGAGCCCAAGTGCTGCTTCAACCATGTCTGCGCCGATTGCCGCTCCACCTTCGAGATCAACACCCGCAAGACCGGACGTTTCGACCGTGAAGCCGCGCTGGAGTTCGCCGAGCCGCTCTCGGGGGAGCCCACCACCGGCTGCGCCGCCTGCGACAGCCTGCAGCTCGCGGTCTTGCGCGCCGGCGACACCGAGACCCTGCTGCTGTGCGGCCGCTGCCGCGCGGTGCTCACCTTGGCCATCGAGGAGTTCGTTCCCGGGGAGTTCTAGGAGGTCCTCATGCCCCGAAGACCAGACCCACAGACAGCTCTGCGTCAGCACCTCCTTTACCTGTTGGGCGGCGGCGGGGCTCACCTGAGTTTCGAGAAAGCTGTCGCCCACCTGCCCGCGAGCGCGCGCGGCCGCCGGCCCGACAACATGCCGCACAGCCCCTGGGAGATCCTCGAGCACCTGCGCATCGCGCAGTGGGACATCCTGGAATTCAGCCGCGACGCGCGACACGTGTCGCCCGAGTGGCCGGCCGGCTACTGGCCCCCCGCTGCGGCGCCGCCGAGCGAGACCGCGTGGCGCCGGACCGTCGCCGCT
>DATIWW010000410.1:0-2946 GCA_035519175.1 Terriglobales bacterium | reverse complement strand
ACCAGGGCCTGCCGGGCGGAAATGGCCTCCTGGGCGGCCCGGGTCTCCGGCCTCTGCTGCAGCGCCCGGCGAAGCATCTCGTCGGAATTCGGGACCGGCGGGGCCGTGGTGGGCAGATCCTGCTGGGCGATGGCAAGGTCCTCGCCCGGCGGGACGCCGACCAGGAGCCTCAGCCCGGTCACCGCCAGCGCGCGGTTCTTCAGCGTACCCGCCAGCCCGGCCTCGATCTCCTCCGCCAGGTAATCGATCTTGAGCGAATCCGACTTGGTCAGCTGCTCGCTCTTCTCCGCCATGAGCTTCTTCGCCGTCTGCTGCGCGTCCTTGATGCGGTCGCGGATCTTCTGCACCGCCGTCTCGGCGTTGCGGGAGGTCTGGTAGCCCCAGTAGGCGCGCGCCACATCGAAGGCGGCCTGGTCGCGCGCCCGCTGCAGCAGGGCCTCGGTGGCGCCCACCAGGTGGCCGGCGGCCCTCTTGGCCGCGGTGAGCTTCCCGAAGGTCCAGACGGGCAGGATGGCCTGGGCCTCGATGTGGCCCTGGACTCCCTGCTGCCCGTGGAACCAGCCGCCGCCGAGGCTGCCGGGGGTCAGGTTCGCCGGGTTCGTGGGATTGGGCTCGTTGTCCCCATTCTTGAGCTTCTGTTCCTGCGTGGGCCCCGCGATGTACCCGGTGGTCGCGAAGTTGGGAAAGAACGCCCAGTTCGCCTCGTCGCGTTTCCCCTGCGCGTTCTCCAGCTGCGCCACCACCTGCATGGCGCGCGGATCGTTCTTGCGGGCGAGCTCCTGCAACTCGCGCAGGGCGAGCCCCTTCTTCTGGGGCGCAGCCTGTGCGAGGAGCACGAGCAGGATCGCGATCATCTACTCGTTCGTGTAGTCCGACCCGAGGTAGTTGATCAACTCTTCGCCCACCAGGTAGCGGAGGTTGTTCTCCAGCCGGACCTTCTGCACGAAGAGGTCGTGCTCCGGGTACACGCTGGCCGCGTGCTGCGGGCTCTTGAAGTAGAAGCTGAGCCACTCCTGGATGCCCTTCATCCCCGCCCGGGCCGCCAGGTCGCCGAAGAGGGCCAGGTCGAGCACGATGGGGGCCGCGAGGATGGAGTCGCGGCAGAGGAAGTTCACCTTGATCTGCATCGGGTAGCCCATCCACCCCACGATGTCGATGTTGTCCCAGCCCTCTTTGTTGTCGCCGCGGGGCTTGTAGTAGTGGATGGACACCTTGTGCTGCAGGTCCTTGTAGAGCTCGGGGTAGCGCTCCGGCTCGAGGATCTGCTCCAGCACGGAAAGCTTGGACACTTCCTTGGTCTTGAAGTTCGCGGGGTCGTCCAGCACCTCGCCGTCACGGTTGCCCAGGATGTTGGTGGAGAACCAGCCCTCCATGCCCAGCATGCGCGCCTTCAGCCCGGGGGCGATGATGGTCTTCATCAAGGTCTGGCCGGTCTTGAAGTCCTTGCCCCCGATGGCCACGCCCTTCTTCTCCGCCAGCTCCACCAGGGCGGGGAAGTCGCAGGACATGTTGGGCGCGCCGTTGAGGTACGGCACCCCGCACATGATGGCCGCGTAGGCGTAGATCTGCGAGGGGTAGATGTTCGGGTGGTCGGCGTCGAGCGCCTTCTCGAAGGCGGCGATGCTCTGGTGCTCCGGCCCGGCCTGCTGGTACGCCTCGGTGGAGGCGCACCAGACCATCACCGCCCGGCTGCAGTGGTTCTTGTCCATGAAGGCGCGGATGTCCTGCATCAGCTGGTTGGCCAGCTCGCGCTTGGTGCCCTTCTTCACGTTGGAGCCTTCCAGCCGCTTCACCACGCTCTTGTCGAACACCGCCGGCATGGGGCGGATGCGGGAGAGGGCCGGCTCCAGCCGGGTGAGGTGCTCGGGCGAGAGGACCTTGGCCTTGGCGGCCGCGGTGTAGGCGTCGTCGGGGATGGGATCCCAGCCGCCGAACACCAGATCTTGTAGCCGGGCCAACGGCACCAGGTCCTTGATCTTCGCCCAGCGCTTCTCGCTGCGCTTGCCCAGGCGGACCTGCGCCATCTGCGTCAACGATCCGATCGGCTGTCCCAGCCCTGCCTTGACCGCCTCCACCCCGGCGATGAAGGTGGTGGCCACGGCGCCCATGCCGGGAAGGAGGACCGCGAGCTTTCCCTGGGCAGGGGCAACCTTCGACTTGAACTGATCCATCCCGTCTCCAGCGTTTCCGCGCACGCTTTGCGCGGCGCGGCGCGGCGCACGATAAGGGTGCACCGCGAGGGTGTAAAGGTCTTTTCGCCGCTCCCTGTGCGAGAGGAAGCGGTTCTGCCACAGGACCGGTGCATTGGCGGTGCGGCCACGGCATCATGCGGCCATGGCAAAGAAAAGGCTGCCGCCGATCGAGGTGGGATACCAGGCGTTTGCCCAGGGCGCGGAGGAGGAGTTCGGGGCAGTCCGGCAGGTGCGCGCCCAGGACCTCGTCATCTACATCGAGGACGCGGGCGACACGGTGATTCCCCTCGCCGCGGTCACCGACGTGATCGAGGGCAAGGTGATCGTCGACACCGGCCGGCTGGAGGATGGGGTGCGCCGGGCCATCGAGGACGCCCACCGGGATGAGGACTACCCGTGATTATGTAACCGCCTCCGCGATCGCCTTCCCCATCTCCTCCGTGCTCGCCTTGCCCCCCATGTCGCGCGTGCGCGGACCTTCCCGGATCACCGTCTCGATCGCCCGCAGCACGGAGGCGGCGGCCTTCTTCTGCCCCAGGTGCTCGAGCATCATCGCCCCCGACCAGATCTGCCCCACCGGGTTGGCGATGTTCTGGCCGGCGATGTCCGGGGCGGAGCCGTGCACCGGCTCGAACATCGAGGGATGCTCCCGTTCCGGGTTCAGGTTGGCGGAGGGGGCGATGCCGATGGTGCCAGTCACGCCCGGGCCCAGGTCGGAAAGGATGTCGCCGAAGAGGTTGGACCCCACCACCAC
>DATIWW010000409.1:0-6759 GCA_035519175.1 Terriglobales bacterium | reverse complement strand
GTGCTGCTGGCGGCGGGAGAGAAGCTGGCGGCGGTGCTACCCGGGAAGATCGAGCATCGCGGCCACGCCCTCGAGTGCCGCATCAACGCCGAGCACCCCGAGAAGTTCACGCCTTCGGCGGGCCGGATCACCGCCTTCCACACCCCCGGCGGCACCGGCGTGCGGGTCGACACCGCCGCCTACGCGGAAGGCGTCATCCCGCCCTACTACGACTCCCTCATCGCCAAGCTCATCACCCACGGCAAGGACCGCGAGGAAGCGGTCTCGCGCATGGCCCGCGCCTTGGGGATGTTCATCGTGGAGGGCATCCACACCAGCATCCCCCTGCACCTGCGCATCATGGCCGACGCCGACTTTCGCGCCGGCCGCCTCGATACCAAGTTCATGGAGCGTTTCCTGCAGCCCGCGCCCGAGGCGGTGCTGCGGTGAGCGCTTCCTCGCCTCGCGAGACGCAACTGGCGGCCACGGGGCTGCTGCCCCGGTTCTACGCCATCGTGGACGCCGCCGCCTTCGCGGAAGAGAAGGACGAAGCCCGGCAGGCGGCCCGCCTCCTCAACTTCGCCCAGGAATTGCTGGCGGCCGGGGCCACGCTGCTGCAGTACCGCAACAAGACCGGGAATGCGGGGCGCGTGCTGGACGGCGCGCGCGCCCTGCGCCGCCTCACCGCGGGCAAGGCGCGCCTCATCCTCAACGACCGCGCCGACCTCTGCCTGGCGGCGGAGTGCGACGGCGTCCACCTCGGCCAGGAGGACCTGTCAGCGGAGGCGGCCCGCCGCATCCTCGGAGATCGGCTGTGGGTGGGCGTTTCCACGCATTCCGTCGAGCAGGTGAAAGAGGGAGACCGTGCCCCGGTGACCTATGTCGCCGTGGGCCCCGTCTTCGCGACCACCAGCAAGCAGCGCCCCGACCCGGTGATCGGGCTGGAGGGCGTGAGGGCGGCCCGTCGCGCCACCGGCAAGCCGCTGGTGGCCATCGGCGGCATCACCCGGGCCAACTGCCGCTCCGTGATCGAGGCGGGCGCCGACTCGGTGGCCGTCATCGCCGACCTGCGGGCGGAGCCCCGCCGGGCGGTGGAGGAATTTCTCCGCATCTTGCGGTAATGTGCCTGCCGCAGGCTGCATCTGAAGCAAGAGGAGATTCGTGAGCACCGACGTCCACGCCGTCCGCGCCGCCGCTCCCGAGCAGGAGCTGGTCAAGGGCCTGGGCCTGACCAGCGCCACCACCCTGGTCATGGGCTCCATGATCGGGTCGGGCATCTTCATCGTCTCCGCCGAGATCGCCCGCGAAGTGAACTCGCCCGCCCTGCTGCTGGCCGCCTGGCTGGTCACCGGATTCATGACCGTCACCGGGGCCCTGGCCTACGGCGAGCTGGCCGCCATGATGCCGCGCGCCGGCGGCCAGTACGTCTTCCTGCGCGAGTCCCTGGGACCGCTCTGGGGCTTCCTCTACGGATGGACCTTCTTCCTTGTCATCCAGACCGGCACCATCGCTGCCGTGGGCGTCGCCTTCGGCAAGTTCCTGGGTTATTTCTTTCCTTCCGTCTCCTCGACCAACTGGATCCTGCATTTCTGGAAGGCGCCCGCCATCCACATCGGGCCCATGGTGCTGGGTAACATGGACGTCGGGCTCAATACCCAGAACCTGGTCGCCATCCTGATGGTGATCTTCTTGTCGGTGCTGAACATCTTCGGGATCCGGCTGGGGGCGCTGGTGCAGAACGTCTTCACCATCGCCAAGGCGGCGGCGCTCTTCGGTCTGGTGGCGGTGGGCTTCGCCATCGGGCGCAACCCCCAGGCCATGGCCGCCAACTTCTCCGACTTCTGGCACAACGCCGGCCTGGGCGCCCGCCACCTGCTCCAGGTGGGCAGCGGCGGGCCCATCGTGCTGGTGGGCACCATCGCCATCCTGGCGGTGGCCCAGACGGGCTCGCTGTTCTCCGCCGACGCCTGGAACAACGTCACCTTCACCGCCGCCGAGGTGCGCAGTCCCAAGCGCAATCTGCCCATCGCGCTCGCCTTGGGCACCGGCATCGTCATCGCCCTCTACGTGCTGACCAACGTGGTGTACCTGTACGTGCTGCCCCTGGCGGGCGATCCCAACGGGGCCACCGTGCTGGCCCGCGGCATCCAGTACGCCGCCGAGGAGCGCGTGGGCACCGCCGCCATGCAACAGATGTTCGGGGCCGCCGGCGGCGCCCTCATGGCGGTGGCCATCCTGATCTCCACCTTCGGCTGCAACAACGGGTTGATCCTGGCGGGGGCGCGCGTCTACTACGCCATGGCCAAGGACGGCCTCTTCTTCCGCTCGGTGGCCAAGGTCCATCCCCGCTACCACACCCCGGTGGTTTCGCTGATGGTGCAGATGGTCTGGACCTCCATCCTCTGCCTCTCCGGCAGCTACGGCCAGTTGCTCGACTACATCATCTTTGCCGTCCTGGTCTTCTACATCCTGACCATCGCCGGGCTGTTCGTGCTGCGCCGCACCCGCCCCAACGCCGAGCGCCCCTACAAGGCCATCGGCTATCCCGTGCTGCCGGCGATTTATATCTTCATGGCGATTTACATCGATTTGATACTATTGCGCTACAAACCGCAGTACACCTGGCCGGGCCTGATCATCGTGCTGATCGGGATCCCGGTCTATTTTGTGTGGACGCGCTGGGCCGGCCGAGGCAAGGCGCACGCGCAAGCGGAGTGAAATTCAGAACGAGGAGAAGGGATGGCTAACCTGCTGGCAACCAAACCGCTCGACATGCTCATGGCCGAGGCCGGGGAGTCGGGCGAGCACAGCCTGAAGCGCGCCCTGGGGCCCATCAACCTGGTCACCCTGGGCATCGGCGCCATCATCGGCGCCGGGATTTTCGTGCTGACCGGCCAGGCGGCGGCGCAGTATGCCGGCCCGGCCATCGTCCTTTCCTACGTCCTGGCCGGCATCGGATGCGTCTTCGCCGGCCTCTGCTACGCCGAGTTCGCCTCCCTCATTCCCATCGCCGGCTCCGCCTACACTTATGGCTACGCCACCCTGGGCGAGATCTTCGCCTGGATCATCGGCTGGGACCTCATCCTGGAGTACGCCTTCGGCGCCGCCACCGTCGCCTCCGGCTGGAGTTCCACGCTGGTGGCCTTTCTCCAGGACTACGGCATCAATCTGCCGCCGGCCATCTGCGACGTGCCGGGCGCCAAGTGGGCGATGGTCGACGGCCGCTGGGCGCCGGAGACGACCTGGAGCATGGAGCAACTGGCCCGCGCCACCCAGCACGCCACCACCACCTTCAACCTGGTCGCCTTCCTGGCCATCATCGCGGTGACCATCCTGCTCATCGTCGGCATCCGCGAATCGGCCAACTTCAACACCACCGTCGTCTTCATCAAGCTGATCGCGGTGGTGACCTTCATCGTGGTGGCCGGCGCCTTCGTCATCAAGCATCCCGAGGTCGCGCATCCCAACTGGGCCACTTTCATGCCGGCGAACGCTGGGCGCTTTGGAGCTTTCGGCTGGTCAGGAGTGTTGCGTGCGGCGGGAGTGGTCTTCTTTGCCTACATCGGCTTCGACGCCGTCTCCACCGCCGCCCAGGAGGCCAAGAACCCGCAGAAGGACATGCCCATCGGCATCCTGGGTTCGCTGCTCATCTGCACCGTCCTCTACCTCCTGGTATCCGGCATCCTCACCGCGACCGTGCATTACACGCGCCTCAACATCGGCGCCCCGGTATCGCTGGCCATCCGCGAGACCGGCATCAAGTGGGGCAGCTACGTGGTCAACGCCGGGGCGCTGGCCGGGCTGAGCACGGTGATGCTGGTCATGCTGCTGGGCCAGTCGCGCGTCTTTTACTCCATGGCCCACGACGGCCTGCTGTGGAAGTGGGCGGGCGAAGTCCATCCCAAGTTCCGCACTCCCTGGAAGTCCACCGCCATCACCGGGGTGTGCGTGGCCACCATCGGTTCGCTGGTGCCCATCGGCTCGCTGGGCCAGATGGTCTCCATCGGCACCCTCATGGCCTTCGTCATCGTCTGCGCGGGCGTGTGGGTGATGCGCGTCAAGCGCCCTGAGCTCAAGCGCCCCTTCAAGACACCCTGGGTGCCTTTCGTGCCCATCATGGGCATCATCATCTCGCTGGCCATGATGCTCGGCCTCAACGGCGTCACCTGGCTGCGCCTGCTCATCTGGCTGATCATCGGCATGGCGATCTATTTCGGCTACGGGCGCAGGCACAGCCGCGTCCAGGCCATGCAGAAAGGCGCGCCGGGCGGTAAATAGGCTCTCGACCAGGGCGGTGAGTGCACTACGCAGTTCCCACGGCCCTCCGCCTCGGCGGAGGGCCGTTTGGTTTTTCCGCTTGCAACTTGAAACCTGAAACTTGAAACTCCCTCCTGTGAAGGCCCTGCGCAACTTCAAGCTGGTGCTGGCGGCGCTCCTGGTGCTCACCCTGGTGGGCATGACCGGCTTCCACTACATCGAGGGCTGGCCCTGGTTCGACGGCCTCTACATGACCGTGACCACCTTCACCACCATCGGCTACCAGGAGGTCCACCCGCTCTCCCACGCCGGCCGCATCTTCAACCTCTTCCTGATCTTCGCCGGGGTGGGGTTGCTGTTCCTCACCATCGGTACCCTCACCCAGGCTTTGCTAGAATTCGAGCTGAGCAGCTTCTTCGGCAGGAGACGCATGGAACGCGAGATCGGCCGGCTCTCCGACCACTACATCATCTGCGGCGCCGGGCGGGTAGGCCGCAGCGCCGCCCGCGAGCTCATCCGCCGCCCCGCCCCCTTCGTCATCATCGAGCAGAACGAGGACAAGGTCGCGCACGTGGGCACGGGGGACTGGCTCACCCTGATCGGCGACGCCACCCAGGAGAGCGTGCTGCGCCAGGCGCAGATCGAGCGCGCCCGCGGCCTGGTGGCCGCCACCACCACCGACGCGACCAACATCTACATCGTGCTCACCGCCCGCGCCTTGAACCCCAAGCTGCGCATCCTGGCGCGGGCCAGCGAAGAAGACGCGGAGAAGCACCTGCTCACCGCCGGCGCCGACTCCGTCATCTCCCCCTACACCTTCGCCGGGCATCGCATCGCCCAGAGCTTCCTGCGCCCCAACGTGCTCGATTTTCTCGACATCGCCACCGCCCGCAAGAGCAAGCTCGGCCTGGAGATCGAGGAGGTCTTCGTGGAGCGCGCCTCGCGCTTCGCCGGCTCCACCATCGAAGGCTCGCGCATCCGCCAGGAGATGGGCGTGATCGTGCTCGCCATCAAGCGCGGCGAAACCATGCGCTTCAATCCCTCGCCTGAGGACCCCATCGAGCAGGGCGATTACCTCATCGTGATGGGGGAGCGCGCCAACCTCGACCGGCTGGAGCAGACGGCCGCCTCCCCACGATGAAGATCGTCACTGCCGACGAGATGCGCCGCATCGACCGCCTCAGCAGCGAGCGCTTCGGCGTGCCCTCCCTCACCCTGATGGAGAACGCCGGCTCGGCCGTCGCCGCGTTCATCCTGGAGCAGTATCCCGACGCGAAGACGGTCGGTGTCCTCTGCGGCAAGGGCAACAACGGCGGCGATGGCTTCGTCTGCGCCCGCCGGCTGCGCGCGGCCGGGAAGAAGGTCTTAGTCCTGCTCCTGGCCGCGCCCGCCGAACTGCGCGGCGACGCCGCCGCCATGTTCAAGAAGATGGGCATCAAGCCGGTGCTGGCACGCGACGAGAAGCAGCTCGCCGCCCCCGCCGCCCAGCGCGTCTTCGCCTGCGACCTCCTGGTGGACGCCCTGCTGGGCACCGGCTTCAAGCCGCCGGTGAAGGGCCTGTACGCGGAAGCCATCAAGAAAATGTGGGAGCGCGTCCGCGAGGGCCGGCGCATCATCGCGGTGGATATTCCCTCCGGCGCCGACGCCGACTTCCGCGCCGCGGTGGACACGCAAGGCCCCATCGCCCCGGCCGAGGCCGCGGTCAGCTTCACCGCGCCGCGTCCGGCGCACGTCTTCGATTCCTTCGGCGAGGAGAGCGTGGTGGTGGTCTCGCCCATCGGCTCGCCGCCCGAGGCCATCCGGTCCGAGCTCGCTCTGGAGGTCATCACCCCGCAGGACATCGCCGCTGCCGTCGCTCCCCGCTTGCCGCAGGCCCACAAGGGCGACTTCGGCCACGTGCTGGTGATCGGCGGCTCGCTGGGCAAAGCGGGCGCGGCGGCCATGGCCGGCATGGCGGCGCTGCGCGCAGGCACGGGCCTGGTCACCATCGCCACCCCCAAGTTCGTCCTGCCCACGGTGGCCGGCTTCGCGCCGGAGATCATGACCGAGCCGTTGGACGAGACAGATGCAGGTACGATCTCGCTGCGCGCTCTGGAGTACGGCCGGATCGACGGGCTCGTTCAGGGAAAGGATGTGCTGGCCATCGGCCCCGGCATCTCGCGCCACCCCGAGACCGCGCAGTTGGTGCGCACGCTCGTGACCAAGGCCGAGCTGCCGGTGGTGCTCGATGCCGACGGTCTCAACGCCTTTGAGAAGCACGCCGAGGAGCTGGACGGCCGCAATCGCACTCTGGTGCTCACACCTCATCCCGGCGAGATGGCGCGCTTGGCGGGTATCTCCACCGAGCAGGTGCAGCGGGACCGCCTGGGCGTGGCCCGCCGCTTCGCCGGGGAGCATCAATGCGTCGTGGTGCTGAAGGGGCATCGCACGGTCGTCGCTTTTCCCGACGGCCGCGCCTGGATCAATCCCACCGGTAATCCCGGCAGGGCGACCGGCGGCACCGGCGACATCCTGCCCGGCCTG
>DATIWW010000408.1:0-2833 GCA_035519175.1 Terriglobales bacterium | reverse complement strand
CGTCTATGTCCAGGGCGGGACGCGCAAGAGCGCCGCGGCCCGCAGCGAAGACGGCAGCACCCTGGAGAAGGGTTCGGAAGTCGCAATCACGCGCTTCGAGAAGGGGATCGCCTACGTCCGCCGCTGGGAAGACCTGACCGGAGAGGCCGACGGTGCGCCCGCGGACGAAGTGGAGAGGAAGCAGTGACGGCACCTTGGGTTTCGGCACTGGTAACTACGCGAGTTTGAAGAGGAGGCAATATGCAGAACCTTTCGGGCTCAATTCTGATTCTGGTGGGACTGGGGATTGTGGCCTTCTTCGCCCTCATGGGCATGCTGGCGCGGCTCTACCGCAAGGCGGGGCCGCATGAGGCCCTGATCGTGTATGGCTTCGGCGGCACGACGGTCGTCAAGGGGCACGGCAAGGTGGTCTGGCCCATGGTGCAGACGGTGCGCGGCCTGTCGCTGGAGCTGATGTCCTTCGACGTGGCCCCGCAGCAGGACCTCTACACCCGGCAGGGGGTGGCGGTCACGGTGGAGGCGGTAGCGCAAATCAAGGTGAAGTCGGACACGGAGTCCATCCTGACCGCTTCCGAGCAATTCCTCACCAAGACCGAGGAGGAGCGCAACGGGCTCATCCGCCTGGTGATGGAAGGCCACCTGCGCGGCATCATCGGGCAGCTCACGGTGGAGGAGATCGTGAAGCAGCCGGAGATGGTGGCCGACCGCATGCGCTCCACCTGCGCCGACGACATGAACAAGATGGGGCTGGAGGTGGTGAGCTTCACCATCAAGGAGGTGCGCGACAAGAACGAGTACATCACCAACATGGGCAAGCCCGACGTGGCCCGCATCCGGCGCGACGCCGACGTGGCCACCGCCGAGGCCGAGCGCGACACCGCCATCCGCCGTGCCGTGGCTACCCGCGACGCGGCCGTGGCCAAGGCCCAGGCCGACCAGGAGCGGGTGCAGGCCGAGACCCTCTCTCTGGCCAAGCAGGCCGAGGCACAGCGTGACATGGACGTCAAGAAGGCCTCCTATATGGAAGCCGTCAAGAAGCAGCAGGCGCAGGCCGACAAGGCCTACGAGATCCAGACCAACGTGATGCAACAGCAGGTGATCGCCGAGCAAGTCAAGGTGCAGCAGGTGGAGAAGCAGGAGCAGATCAAGGTGCAGGACGCCGAGATCCAGCGCCGCGAGAAGGAACTCATCGCCACCGTGCTCAAGCAGGCGGAGATCGAGCGCCAGCGCATCGAGACCCTGGCCGAGGCCGAGAAGCAGCGCCTGGCGGTGGAAGCGGAGGGCCGTGCCTCCTCCATCCGCCAGCAGGGCGAGGCCGAAGCCGAGATCATCTTCAAGAAGGGCGAGGCCGAGGCCAAGGCCATGAACGTCAAGGCCGAGGCCTACCAGGAGTACAACCAGGCGGCGGTGGTGGACAAGCTGATCACCAGTCTGCCCGAAGTGGTGCGCGCCCTGGCCCAACCGCTCTCCCAGGTGGACAAGATCACCGTGGTCTCCACCGGGAACGGCAGCGCCGCCGGCGTGAACAAGATCACCGGCGACGTCACCCAGATGGCGGCGCAGGTGCCGGCACTGTTCGAGGCGCTCAGCGGCATGCAGATGTCGGAGCTGTTCGGCAAGATCCGGCAGATCGGCGACAAGTCGGCCAAGCCCGAGGGGCAGCCGCCGGCGCCTCCGGCCCCCCCGGCCAAGGGAGGGAAGTAAAGCCAGGCGGGGAGGGGCCTGGCCCCTCCCCGCCGCGCAGTCGAGAAGGGGAATGTCATGGATACGAAGTCAAGATTCGCGGGCGTGATCATGGTGCTGGGCGCCAGCCTGGGCGCGGCCACCGGCCTGCTGCTGGGGCAGGTGGACCGCTTCCTGGCGGTGGGCATCGCCCTGGTCGGCATCCTGATCGGCAGTGCCCTGGCGCGCGGCGAGTTCCATGCCGCCCCGGCTTCGTCCGCCACCGCTCGCGCAACTATCAACGACCAACGACCGCTTTCGGGAAAGGAGTAACGCCATGCCGCTATTGGAACGAGTCTCAACCCTGGTCCGGGCTAATCTCAACGACCTGATCGACAAGGCCGAGGACCCGGAGAAGATGATCAAGCAGGTGATCCTCGACATGCAGAACCAGCTCCTGCAGGTGAAGACGCAGGTGGCCATCGCCATCGCCGACCAGCACCTGCTGGAAAAGAAGCAGAAGGAGAACGAGGAGAAGCTGAACGAGTGGGTGCGCAAGGCCGAGCTGGCCGTGGACAAGAAGCAGGACGAGCTGGCGCGCCGCGCCTTGGAGCGCTCCCTGAGCCACCGCCAGATGGCCGAGAGCTTCGCTCAGCAGGTGAGCGACCAGAAGGCCCAGGTCGAGCACCTGAAGACCGCGCTCAACAACCTGGAGCAGAAGCTGGCCGAGGCGGAGGCCAAGAGCGACGTACTCATCGCCCAGCACCGCCGCGCCCGCGCCGTGGGCCGGGCCAGCGACGCCGGCATGAAGATGGGCGACGACTCCAAAGTGGCCGCCTTCGAGCGCATGAAGGACAAGGTGGTGCGCGGCGAGGCCATCAGCCAGGCCAAGTCGGAGCTGGCGGGGGCCGATCTCGACGACAAGTTCCGCAAGCTGGAGCGGGAAGACGAGATCGAGCGGCTGCTGGGCGAGATCAAGGCGCGGCGGGGCAAGACCGCGTGATAATAGCGGGGTGAAGATCGCCGCCCATCTCGTTCCGCTGGGGATCCTGGGCGCTGCGCTCGCCCTGTGGGGGCGGGCGCAGCAGACGCCCGCGCCCGAGCCGGCTCCCGCTCCCTCGGCGGCCGAGCTGGCCGCCGAGCGCGAGCTCGGCCGCCTGCTCGACCGCGA
>DATIWW010000407.1:0-3594 GCA_035519175.1 Terriglobales bacterium | reverse complement strand
TCTCCGCCATCTACGCCGACCAAAAGACCATCCACTACAAGAACCGCATGGTGGAGAACGTGCAATTGCGGGGCGTGACCGTGAACGCTCCCTACATCGGCACGGCCATGGAGCTGGCCTCCGGGCGGCACTTCACCGACGCCGACATCGACCACGCCCGCTACGAGGTCATCCTGGGCGGGGACGTGGCCGACCGCCTCTTCCCGTCGGAAGACCCCATCGGCAAGGATGTGCGCGTCGGCGGCAACACCTTTACCGTGATCGGGGTAGCGGTCAAGCAGGGCGACTTCCTGGGCAGCCCGCAGGACGTCTTCGCGCGCATCCCCATCACCGTGTACACGCGGTTCGAGAACGTCACCTCGCAGTCCATCGTGATCCAGGCGCAAGCGGCCACCCCGGCGGACATGCAGACGGCGATGGACGAGACCCGGGTGATCCTGCGCAACCGGCTGCACCGCATGTACAACGACGAGGACGGCTTCGCCATGGACACCGCCGAGACCTTCCTGGAGATCTGGAGTTCGGCCACCGGCTCCATCTTCCTGGTGATGATCGCGGTGGTCTCCATCTCGCTGGTGGTGGGCGGGATCGTGATCATGAACATCATGCTGGTCTCGGTGACCGAGCGCACGCGCGAGATCGGGGTGCGGCGGGCGTTGGGGGCGCGGCAGAGCGACATCCTGGGGCAGTTCCTGGCGGAGGCGGTGACGCTGGCGGCGGTGGGCGGGCTGGTGGGCATCCTGCTGGGCGTGGGCATCGCCTTCCTGGTGGCCTGGCTGTCGCCGCTGCCCGCCGCCATCAAGCTGTGGTCGGTGGCGCTGGCCTTCCTGGCGGCCGCCGCCATCGGGGTGTTCTTCGGGGCCTACCCGGCGCGCAACGCCGCCAAGCTGGACCCGGTGGTGGCGCTGCGGGCGGAGTGAGCGGCATGTACTGGCAGATCGTCAAACTCGCCCTGACGCAGATCCGCAGCCACAAGCTGCGCTCCGGCCTGACCATCCTGGGAGTGGTGATCGGGATCATGACCGTGGTCTCCATCGCCGCCATCATCTCCGGGCTGAATGCCAGCTTCTCGCGGCAGGTATCGAGCCTGGGCTCGAACATCATCACCATCCAGCGCATCCCGCAGTTCGCCTTCCGCTTTCCCAGCGAGGAGGAGCGGCAGCGCAAGGAACTCACCCTGGAAGACGCGGCCGCGCTGCGCGGCGAGCTGAAGGATGCGGACACGGTCACCACCCTGGTGCCCCTGGACTTCACCCGCTTCCCCGATCCCAACGTGCGCTTTGGCAACGTGCACACCCACGGGGTGCGGGTGCTGGGCGTGGACCAGGACTACATCGTGGTGTACACCTCGCGCATGCGGGAGGGTCGCTTCATCTCCGACGGGGACGTGCTGCACCACAGCCGGGTGGTGGCGCTGGGCGCCACCATCGCGGAAAATATGTTTCCGCACCAGGACCCGGTGGGCAAGACCATCTACTTCGAGAACGACGGCTACACGGTGGTGGGGGTGGTGGAGCGCCGGGGCATGCTCTTCGGCTTCGACCGCGACACCTTCATCTGGCTGCCCAACACCACCATGCTGAAGCTGCACCCCGAGTCCAAGGACGACGCCTGGATCGCGCTGCGGGCGCGCAGCCCCCAGGCCATCCCCGACGCCATGGACCAGGCCACCGAGATCCTGCGGCGGCTGCGCCACGACGCTCCCGGCAAGCCCAACTCCTTCGACGTGGGCACCCAGAACCAGTTCATCGAGCTCTACAACCAGCTCACCGGCGGGGCCTACCTGCTGATGCTGGTGATCAGCTCCATCGGGCTGATGGTGGGGGGCATCGGGGTGATGGCCATCATGCTGGTCTCGGTGACCGAGCGCACCCGCGAGATCGGGGTGAGGAAGGCCATCGGGGCGCGCCGCCGCGACATCCTCTTCCAGTTCGTGCTGGAGGCCATGGTGCTGACCGGGGTGGGCGGGGTGCTGGGCATCCTGGGCGGCGGCCTGATCAGCACCCTGGTGGACTGGCTCTCGCCCCTGCCCTCGCACGTTTCCCTGTTCTGGATCGTGGTGGCCTTCTCGGTCTCGGTGTCGGTGGGGCTGTTCTTCGGGATCTACCCGGCGGCCCGGGCCTCGGCGCTGGATCCCATCGAGGCGCTCCGGTACGAGTAGAGCAGTGGATAGTGGATAGTGGATAGTGGATAGAGAACCACATCAGGTCATCGGGAGATCGGGTCATCGGGTCATTGAAAAACCGATGAACCCAGATTCCTCTCCCGCTTCGCGGGATCGGAATGACAAGGCTAAGAGCTTAAGAGCTAGAAGCTAAGAGCTTGGTGTGGCGGCCTTGGCGCCGGTGTTGACCAGGTCCTTGAGTTCCTTGGAGGGCTTGAAGAAGGGTATCTTCTTGGCCGGGACCTGGACGCGGTCGCCGGTCTTGGGGTTGCGGCCGACGCGGGGCTTGCGCTGGCGCGTGCGGAAGCTGCCGAAGCCGCGGATCTCGATCTTGTCGCCGGAGCGCAGCGAGCGCACGATGCTGTCGAAGATGGTCTCGACGATCACCTCGCTGTCCTTTCGGGTCAGTTCCACCAGGCGGGAGACTTCCTCGATCAGGTCGGCTTTGGTCATCTTGGCTCCAGGGAACGTTGCACTCTAAACCCAGCGGCGGCCGGGGCGCAACCCAAATTCTCGCTCCTCACTTCCACAGATAGTAGAAGCCCACGTTGCTCTGCATGAGCTTGGCGCGATCGGGCAGATACTCGGAGAGGTCGCCGAAAAGCACGTCCAGCAGGGTGCGGCGGGGCTTTTCCGGGCGCACCAGCACCGGCTCGCCCTTGATGCCCACGGCCTTGGCGGTGTCGTTGACCGCGTCCTGGAAGTCGCCCAACTGGTCCACCAGCTTCAAGGGGAGGGCCTGCTGGCCGGTCCACACCTTGCCGTCGGCGATGGCCTTCACGTCCTCCACCTTCATGTGCCGGCCGTCGGCTACCGCCTGGATGAACTGCTGGTGCATGTTGTCGATCATGCCCTGCAGGTAGGCGCGCTCGGCGGGGGTGAGGTCGCGGGTGGGTGAGCCGGTGTCCTTGAACTCGCCCGCCTTCAGGGTGACGTCCTTGAGCTTCGCCCACTTGATGAGGTCGGCGTAGTTGTACCACTCGGCGATCACCCCGATGGAGCCCACCACCGAGCCCGGGTCGGCATAGATCTTGTCGGTGGCCGAGGCCACGTAGTAGCCGCCGCTGGCGCCCACGCTCTCGATCTGGGCGACGATGCGCTTCTTCTTCTCGTCGCGGATGCGCTTGACCTCGCGGTAGATCTCCTGCGAGGCGGCCACGCCCCCGCCCGGCGTGTTGACGTGCAGGATGATGGCCTTCACCGAGTCATCGTCGGCGTAGCGCTTCAGTGCCGGCACCACCTGCTTGGGATCCACGATGACCCCTTCCAGGTCCACCACCGCGATCTTGTCGCCGAAGCCGCGGAAGCCGTCGGCCTGCTGGTCGCTCTTGGCCGCCAGGTACACCAGGGTGAAGACCGCCATCAGGAAGAGGAAGAAGCCCCCTCCTCCCACCACGACCCAGAGCCAGATGCGGGAACGATTCTCGCCT
>DATIWW010000406.1:0-8992 GCA_035519175.1 Terriglobales bacterium | reverse complement strand
CCGGCCTCTTGCAGTTCATGCGCCGGGTGCCGCTGAACTTCGTGAAGGAGATGTTCTTCACCGCCGCCCCGGTCTCGGCGGAGGGCGCGTTGCAGTGGTGCATCCTCAACCACCTGATCCCGGCGGTGGAGTTGCGCGATTTCACCTACGACCTGGCCAAGACCATCGCCGGCAAGGCGCCGCTGGCGGTTTCCGCCGCCAAGGAGCAGTTGCGCGCGCTGGCCGAGGCCGGGCCCATCACCCCCGAGGTCTTCGAGCGCATCCAGAACCTGCGCCGCGAGGTGTACTCGAGCGCCGACTACAGCGAGGGCATCAAGGCCTTCTACGAAAAGCGCAAGCCCAGCTTCGCGGGGCGGTAGGCGAGGTTCGCCAGACCTGGCGGCCAGTGCTAGCATGAGCTGTCTTGAGGAGACAGACATGGCAAAGAAGACCAAGCTGGTGAAGGCGGCGGCGACGATCGGCACGGCCCTGGGCCGGGCTGAGCGCGTGGCCCGCAACCTGGCGGCGTCGGCGCGGCAGACCACCCAGGAGCTGGCAAAGCTGAAGAAACTGGTGCGCGAGCTGGACCGCGAGGCGGCACGCGCCAAGAAGCGCTTCAAGCGCGCCCTGCGCTGAGCACTCCGGGGACCCTGGTGCCCGGGGACGGAGTCGAACCGTCACGTTCCTTTCGGAACTCGGGATTTTAAGTCCCGTGCGTCTGCCAATTTCGCCACCCGGGCAGGCATGCCCATCTTAACCGTTTCTTGCCTCGCCAGGTCGATGGAGGCGACCGCAGGCGCCGCAGAGCGCAGCGACGCGGGCTCACGACCTGGGGGAGCGCCCGCGGCGCTTGCCGGCAAAGTAGGCGCAGGAAGCGCTGACCGGGCACTCGTCGCATCGGGGCCTGGTGCGCTTGCAGATCTCCTGGCCGTGACGCTTGAGCAGCAGGTAGGCGCGCGTACGGGCGTCGAAGGTGGCGGGGATCTCCGCTGCGATGGCCTGCTGCGCCTCGCGGTAAGTGACGCCGTAGTTCTCGCGCTCCTGCCCGCGCACGATGCGTACCAGCACCTGCGGGCAGTTGGAGGGAACGGCGGCGACCGGCGCCAGCCCGGCGAAGAGCAGGATGCGGTCGGCGCCCGGGTCGGCGATGTTGGGAAACTTCTTCAGCGCCTTGCGCACCTGCGCCATGGGCCCCACCAGGGCGGCGCGCAGGTCGCCGCCATGCTCGTCCCGCACCCGCGCCGCGACTTCTTTCAGGCGCATCGCCCGCAACTCCGGCACCATGCCGCCGGGGCGCAAGGCCTCCGCCAGCTTGGCGGGAGAGGCTGCCAGCAATTGCCGCGGCTCCACGCCGATCTCCCCTTCCAGAGCGGCCCAGCCCTTGGCGCAGTTGGCGTCGCTCTGGGGATACCCGCAGTGCCACCACACCAGGAAGAGGTAAGGATCGGTGGGCCAATCCGGCTGCTGCCTGCCGTAGAAGGACTCGAGCTTCTTCAGCAGCCCAGGGAGTGATGGCGCGGCTTTGGGCATGGCGCGACATCATAGACGAAATGTCCGCGGCAGGGCGCTGACTCCTGACTTCCGACCCCCGACCCCTGACTCCTAGATGTGGAACACCTGGATGGCCACGCCGCACATGGTGATGAGGGCGCCCGCCAGGGCGTGGGAATAGCGCTCCAGGGTCTGCACCGGGAGAAGCTGCATCCCGGAGGCGCAGGCCAGCGCGCCCGCCGCCATGGTGATGAGCGTCACCACGCCGAAGACCAGCGTCACCAGTCCCACTCCCAGCCAGCTCTTGGCAGCCGCCGGCACCATCAGCAGAGGAATGAGCGGCTCGCAGGGCCCCAGCAGGAAGAGGGTGAACAGCATCCAGGGCGTGACCGAGCGCGCCGCCTGGCCCGGGGTGGCGTGGACGTGCAGGTGATCGTGCTGGTGGACGTGGGTGTGGGCGTGCACAGTGCCGTTCTGGTGCACGTGGACGTGCTGGTGAGGGCGATGGCGGAGGGCGCGGCGCATTCCCCACGCGAAGTACACCAAGCCGAAGGCCAGCAGCCCCCAGGCGGCGATCTGGCCGCGGGTGGACTCGATGCTGCGCAGGCTGGCCAGGGTGATGCCCAGGGCGATGCCCACCAGGCCCAGCAGCGCCGAGCTGAGGACGTGGCCGACGCCACAGAGCAGGGTGATGACCAGCAGCTTGCTGCGCGACCAGCGGAAGGCGCGCGCCATGGCCGCGAAGGGCAGATAGTGGTCCACGCCCAGGATGGTGTGGGCCGCGGCCACGCCGGCGGCGGTCAGCAGCAGCAGGAAAACACTGGCGCTCATGGCGGTCTTTTCTTCGCCGCTCATCATAGCGCAGAGGGGCGGCCGGGCCGGCGCGGTTTGTCACGCATCCGGGTGATGGCGGTCACACCGAGGGCTGCGCTTCCGGTCCGCCGGGGGGCATGCCGGGCCGCGCATCACAGGCAAATGTGACATCTATCACGGAGGCGACGTGCAAGGGCGGGGTACCGTACAGCCTGGGGGCCAAGCCCCGCGGCCGAGGTGCGATGAAGTACATCGACGAGTACCGCGACTCGCGCATCGCCCGCGCCCTGGTGGCCGAGATCCAGCGCCGCGTCACCCGCCCCTGGGTGCTGATGGAGATCTGCGGCGGCCAGACCCACACCCTGATGCGCTACGGCATCGACGAGCTGCTGCCCCGCCAGGTGGAGCTGGTGCACGGGCCAGGCTGCCCCGTCTGCGTCACCCCGCTGGAGACCATCGACAAGGCCCTGGAGCTGGCCTCCCGCCCCGAGGTCATCCTGGTCTCCTACGGCGACATGCTGCGCGTGCCCGGCTCGCGCTCCGACCTGTTCCGGGTGCGGGCGCAGGGCGGCGACGTGCGCATCGCCTACTCGCCCATGGAGGCGGTCAGGATCGCGCGCGCCCATCCCGGTCGGCAGGTGGTCTTCTTCGCCATCGGCTTCGAGACCACCGCGCCCGCCAACGCCATGGCCGCCTGGCAGGCCCGCCGCGAAGGCCTGCAGAACTTCTCGCTGCTGGTGTCGCACGTGCTCGTGCCTCCGGCCATCCGCGTGCTGCTGCGCTCGCCCGAGAACCGGGTGCAGGGATTCATCGCCCCCGGCCACGTCTGCACCGTCATGGGCTACCGCGAGTACGAGGAGCTGGCGCGCGAGTTCCGCGTTCCCATCGTGGTGGGCGGCTTCGAGCCCATCGACCTGCTGGAAGCCATCTCCATGCTGGTGACGCAACTGGAGGAAGGCCGCACCGACGTCGAGAACCAGTACGCGCGCTCGGTCTCGCGCGAGGGCAACCTGCCGGCGCAGCGCATCATGGAAGAGGTCTTCGAGGTCTGCGACCGCAAGTGGCGCGGCATCGGCGCGATCCCGCAGAGCGGCTACCGGCTGCGCCCCGCCTTCGCCGCCTGGGACGCCGACCGCCGCTTCGGGCTCAGCACCATCACCGCCGACGAGCCCGCCGAGTGCATCTCGGCCCAGGTCCTGCAGGGGCTGAAGAAGCCGGTGGAGTGTCCCGCCTTCGCCCGCCGCTGCACCCCGGAGAACCCGCTGGGCGCGCTCATGGTCTCGGCGGAGGGCGCCTGCGCCGCTTACTACCACTACCGGAGGCACGCCGCCGGCGAATGAGAGCCCCATGTCGGACCACGCCAAGAGCCTCGAGCTGAGTTGCCCGCTGCCGCTGCCCGCCAAGGACCAGGTGCTGCTGGGCCACGGAAGCGGGGGCACGCTCAGCGCCGAACTCATCCGCGAGATCTTTCTCCCCGCCTTTTCGAATCCCGTGCTGGCCCGCCTGGACGACCAGGCCATCGTCAGCGTCAACGGCTCGCGCCTGGCCTTCACCACCGATTCTTTCGTGGTCAAGCCGCTGTTCTTCCCCGGCGGCGACATCGGCTCGCTGGCCGTACACGGCACCGTCAACGACCTGGCCATGGGCGGAGCGCGGCCGCTGTTCCTGAGCGCCGCCTTCATCCTGGAGGAAGGCCTGAGCCTGGAGGTGCTGAAGCGCGTGGTCGGCTCGCTGCACCGCGCCGCCGCCGACGCCGGCGTCGAAGTGGTCACCGGCGACACCAAGGTGGTGGAGAAGGGAAGCGGCGACGGCCTGTTCATCAACACCTCGGGGATCGGCCTGGTGCCCGAGGGCCTGCAGCTTTCCGCCGACCAGGCCCGCCCCGGCGACCGCATCCTGCTCAGCGGGCCCATCGGCGACCACGGCATCGCCATCCTGGCGCAGCGCGAAGGCCTGGAGTTCGAGAGCACGGTGGAGAGCGACAGCGCGCCCCTGCACACGCTGGTGGCGGCCATGCTCGCGGCCTCGCGCGCGCTGCGCTGCCTGCGCGACCCCACCCGCGGCGGGCTCTCCAGCGCCACCAACGAGATCGCGCAGCAGTCGCGCGTAGGCATGGAGCTGGACGATGCCGCCATCCCGGTGCGCGAAGAGGTGCGCGGCGCCTGCGAGATGCTGGGCCTGGATCCGCTCTACGTCGCCAACGAGGGCAAGCTCATCGCCATCGTGGCGCCGGAAGCCGCCGAAGCCGTGCTCGCGGCCATGCGCCGCCATCCCTTGGGAGGCCAAGCGCAGATCATCGGCACGGTGACCGCTGCGCATCCCGGCCTGGTCACCCTGCGCACCACCCTGGGCACCAGCCGCATCGTGGACATGCTGGCGGGCGACCAGTTGCCGCGCATCTGCTGAGCGAAGGAGGAACCATGGACCGCGTCCCGCTGGAGAAAAAGGTGCTGAGCGAGAACGACCGCCTGGCCGCCGAGCTGCGCGCCCGCTTCCACGAGCACGGCGTGCTCTGCCTGAACCTGATCTCTTCGCCGGGCTCGGGCAAGACCACCCTGCTGGAGCGCACGCTGGAGGGCTTCGCGCGCGGCGAGCGCGTGGCCGTGCTCACCGGCGACATCCAGACCGACCAGGACGCCGCCCGCCTGGCCCGCTTCGGCTTCCCCGTGCGCCAGATCTCCACCGGCGGTACCTGCCATCTCGACGCCCGCATGATCGCCCGCCATCTCGAAGGCTGGAACCTCGAGGACGTCGACCTGCTCTTCATCGAGAACGTGGGCAACCTGGTCTGCCCCGCCAGCTACGACCTGGGCGAAGACGCCAAGATCGTCGTCCTCAGCGTGGCTGAGGGCGAGGACAAGCCGCTGAAGTATCCTTCCATCTTCTTCAAGGCCGAACTGATGGTGCTGAACAAGACCGACCTGCTGCCCTACGTGCCCTTCCGCCGGGAGGTGGCGCGCGACAACGCCCAGCGCATCCACCCCGGCATGGAGATCCTGGAAGTCTCCTGCGCCAGCGGCCAGGGGCTGGGCGAGTGGCGGCAGTGGCTGAAGCAGCGGCAGCAGGCGGCGCGCCGGCACCTCACCGCGGCCGCCGGCTAGGTGTCCCATGGCGGTGCGCAGGGCCATCGAAGTCTCCGGTATCGTGCAAGGGGTGGGCTTCCGCCCCTACATCTACCGTCTGGCCAGCGAGCGCGGCCTGTCGGGCTGGGTGACCAACACCAGCGCTGGGGTCAGCATCGAGGTCCAGGGCGAGCCCGAGGTGGTGGAGGACTTCGTCGCCCGCCTGCCCGCGGAAGCGCCGCCGCTGGCGCGGGTTACGGCCGTGCAGGTGCACGAGCTGCCGGCCAACGGCGACCGCGGCTTCCAGATCCGGACCAGCCACGCGGGCGAGTCCATGCAGACCCTGATCTCCCCCGACGTCGCCCTGTGCGACGACTGCCGCCGCGAACTCTTCGATCCCCACGACCGCCGCTACCAGTATCCCTTCATCAACTGCACCAACTGTGGCCCGCGCTTCACCATCGTGCGCGGCATCCCCTACGACCGGCCGCGCACTTCCATGGCCGTCTTCCCCATGTGCCCCGCCTGCCAGGCGGAGTACGACGACCCGCGCGACCGCCGCTTCCACGCCCAGCCCAACGCCTGCTGGCAGTGCGGCCCGCGCGTGGAATTGTGGGACACCTCGGGCAAGGCCGTCCCGAGGCGCGAGCCCATCGCCGAAGCGGTCAGCCGCCTGCGCGCCGGGGAGGTGGTCGCGGTCAAGGGTCTGGGCGGCTTCCATCTGGCCTGCGACGCCACCAACGCCGCCGCGGTGGAGCGGCTGCGCGCGCGCAAGCGCCGTGTGGAGAAGCCTTTCGCCATCATGGCCCCCGACCTCGCCGCCATCGAGCGCTTCTGCGAGGTCGAGGAAGCCGCGCGCGCGGCGCTGGGCCGGGTGGAGCGACCCATCGTGCTCCTGCCCAAGAAGCAGCCCTGCGCCATCGCCGACCAGGTGGCGCCCTTCAACCGTTACCTGGGCGTCTTCCTCCCCTACACCCCGCTGCACCACCTGCTCTTCGCCGCGGGCGGCTTCCCGGCGCTGGTGATGACCAGCGGCAACCTGAGCGAAGAGCCCATCGCCATCGACAACCGCGAAGCGCTGGCGCGCCTCGCCGGCCTGGCGGACTGCTTCCTGGTGCACAACCGCGACATCCTGCTGCGCTGCGACGATTCTGTGGTGCGCGTGGCGGGCGGGCGGGTGCGCCAACTCCGCCGTTCCCGCGGCTCCGTGCCCGTGCCCGTCTTCCTCAAGGAAGAGCTGCCGCCCATCCTGGCCGTGGGCGGTGAGTTGAAGAACACCGTCTGCCTCACCCGCGGCCGCCACGCCTTCCTCAGCCAGCACATCGGCGACCTGGAGAACCTGGAGAGCTACCGCTTCTTCGAAGAGGCAGTCGAGCACCTGGAGCGCATCCTCGAGATCGAGCCCGCCGTCGTCGCCTACGACCTGCACCCCGACTACTTCTCGACCAAGTGGGCGCTCGAACAGAAAGGTGCGCAGCTCGTGGGCGTGCAGCACCACCACGCCCACATCGCCAGTTGCATGGCGGAGAACCATCTCGAGGGCCCGGTGATCGGCTTCGCTCTCGACGGCACCGGCTACGGCACGGACGGCCGCATCTGGGGCGGGGAAGTGCTGGTGGCCGACTACGCCGGCTTCGAGCGCGCCGCCCATCTCGCCTATGTGCCCCTGCCCGGAGGCGCCGCCGCCATCCGCGAGCCCTGGCGCATGGCCGTCAGCTACCTGGCCCACCACTTCGGCCGCGACTTCCTGCGGCTGCCGCTCGCCTTCGTCCGCGATCTGGACCCGCGCAAGACGGAGGTGGTGCTGCGCATGATGGAGCAGCAGGTCAATTCGCCGCTGACCTCCAGTTGCGGGCGGCTGTTCGACGCGGTGGCTGCGCTCGCCGGCCTGCGCCGCGAGGTCAACTACGAAGCCCAGGCCGCCATCGAACTGGAGATGGCCATGGAGGAATCCGAGGCCGGCGACGCCACCGCCTATCCCTTCGAGCTGCTGCCCCAGGGCGAAGGCTGGAGCATCGGCAGCGCCCCGCTGTTCGGCGCTCTGGTCGAGGACGTGAAGCATAACCGGCCCGTTTCCATCATCAGCCGGCGCTTTCATAATGGGTTAGTTGAAGTCTTCCTGGAGCTGGCACGGCGCCTGCGCCGGCAGCGCTCCCTCGACCGCGTCTGCCTCTCCGGCGGCTCCTTCCAGAACCTCTACCTGCTGGAGCAGATGGACTGCCGTCTGGCGGAGGAGGGCTTCCAGGTCTTCACTCACAGCGAGGTACCCGCGGGCGACGGCGGCCTCAGCCTGGGGCAGGCCCTGATCGCCGCCCATCGCCCAGCCTCCCGCTGAACGCGCAGGTCCACTCGGACACTCCCGCCCGTACCATCGGCCGATGTCCGGCGCGACTTGCGTAATCTGGCGCAGCAGGGTCCGCGGGAGGAAAATGCAGGTCATGGCGACACTCCCCAAGTCGCACCCCGAGACCTGGCCCCAGGAGCGCTCCGGCTACGAAGACCGGCGCACCGTGGCCTACGCCCCCGGCGACACCACTCGCATCCAGGTCTTCAAGAACTGGACCACTTGGGAGGCCCGGGTGGGTAGCCTGGTCCTTGCCCTGGGCTTGATCTGGGGGCTACGCCTGCTCGCCTCCAGCCCCGGCAACCTGAGCGCGTTGTGGCTGACCTCAGGCCCGCGGGAGACCGCGGCGCTCGGCCTGCTGGCCTGGCTGCATGCCAGGTGGCAGCGCTCAGTCACCCTGCGCTAAGGGCCGAGGCCGCCGGCGGACCCGCTTCTCCCCCTTCTCTCCTGCCTCCCGGTGATCGTCGGCGTGACGGAGCAACTTTCTCCCCCATCCGGGTTGAATCGGGGAAGAAGGCCAAGAGGCCTCCGGATCGGAGGAGAGTCTATGACACGTCTTCGCAGCAGCCTTGCCCTGGGAGTGCTGGTTCTGGTGTTGGGGGCGGCGCCGGCGGCGCTGGCCCAGCCCAACGACATCCATCAGGATCGGCGCGATCTGCGCCACGACCGCCGCGACATTCGCAGCGATAGCCGCGACATCCGTCACGACCGGGCCGCGCTGCGCCACGACCGGAGGACCGGCAACACCGCCGGCGCCGCCCACCAGCGCGCCGACCTGCGCCGCGACCTCAGGGACCGGCGCTCGGATGGCCGCGACGTGCGCGCTGATCGCCGCGACCTGTGGCGCGATCGCCACGGCCGCTAGGACCAGACCCACTTCTGCTCACGGCCAGGGCCGCCAGCCGGCCCTGGCCGTGCGGCTTTTCAGGAGCACCATCCTCCCCTCGACTGGCGCGCGGGCCGGTCTGCGGCTAGACTGACCTGTTCGACGCCGCCCCGGAGGAACCGAACCCAGGTGAAGAGCCTCGCCCGTCTCCTGCCCTTGTCCCTGCTTTCCCTTTTTTTGAGCGTCTCCAGCGCCCTGGCGGGAGGGCCGCCACAGGCCTCCCCGAGCCGCGATGTCCTGGCCGGCTCGCGCCAGATCCTGGTGGTCACCACCCGCGACTGGAGCGCGGACCAGGGCCGGCTGGAACGCTACCAGCGCAAGGCCCCGGGCCGGGCCTGGACCAGGGTCGGCCAGCCCTTCACCGTGATGGTGGGCAAGAACGGGTTGGGCTGGGGTCTGGGGGTAGTGGCTGCGCCG
>DATIWW010000405.1:0-10459 GCA_035519175.1 Terriglobales bacterium | reverse complement strand
TCCACCGGCCAGGCGTTGATCTCCTGCTCCTCGCCGGTGCGATGGTCCAGGCGCCCGATGTGTCCGCCGTAGCAGCCACCGTAGACGATGTTGAAGTCGCGCGGGTCGGGCACGATGTAGCCGCTCTCGCAGCCGCTCACCGGGTACCAGTCGGGCCGGTCGATCACGAAATGGTCGGTGGCGCTGGCGATGGCCACGCTGCTGTTGTCCTGCTGCGCCCCGTACAGCCAGTAGGGATAACGATTGTCGGTGGCCACGTGGTAGAACTGCGCGGTGGGCTGGTTGAGCAGCGTGGTCCAGCTCTCGCCGCCGTTCTGGCTGACGGCGGCGCCCCCGTCGCTGCCGCTGATCATGCGCTTGGGATCGGTGGGATCGATCCACAGGCCGTGGTTGTCGCCGTGCTGCTGCTGCATCGGGGTCAGGGTGCGGCCTCCGTCGGTGGAGCGGAACATGCCCACGTTCAGGAAGTAGACCAAGTCGGGGTTCTGGGGATCGGCGACCACGTGGCTGAAGTACCAAGCGCGCTGCGTGGTGCGATGGTCGTCGTTCATGCGGCGCCAGTGCTCGCCGGCGTCGTCGGAGCGGTAGAGGCCGCCCTCCTTGGCCTCGATCTGCGCCCACACCCGGCTGGAGTTGGGCGCCACCGCCACCCCGATGCGTCCCCACACGCCCTTGGGCAGGCCTTCGCCCTCGATCTTCTGCCAGGTGGAGCCGCCGTCGATGGACTTGTACAGTCCGCTACCGGGGCCGCCGCTCGACATCGACCAGGGCGTGCGGTAGGCCTCCCACAGCGCCGCGTACAGCACGCTGGGGTTGGTGGGATCGAAGGTGATGTCGATGGCCCCGGTCTTCTCGTCCTTGTAGAGCACCTTCTGCCAGGTCGCACCGCCGTCGCTGGAGCGGAAGACGCCGCGCTCCGCGTTCTGCCCGTACACGTGTCCCATGGCCGCCACGAAGACGATGTCGGGGTTCTTGGGATTGACGATGACCTTGCCGATGGTCTGCGTGTCTTTCAGCCCGATGAACCTCCAGGTCTTGCCCGCGTCGGTGGACTTGTAGACGCCGTCGCCGCGCACGATGTTGCCGCGGATGCAGGCCTCCCCCGTGCCCACATAAATGACGTTGGGATCGGATTCGGCCACCGCGATCGAGCCCACCGACTCGATCGGGGTCTTGTCGGAGATGGGCGCCCAGGTCAGGCCACCGTCGGTGGTCTTCCACACTCCCCCCGCCACCGCGCCGAAGTAGAAAGTGTTGGCGTCGCCGGGGACGCCGGCCACCGCCAGCGCGCGCCCGCCGCGAAAAGGACCGACCTGGCGCCAGGCCAGGCCCTCGAAGGGATCTTCCTTCTTGGCCTCTTCCGGCTTGGCGGCTGCGGCGGCCGGCGCGGCCGCAGCGCTCGCCGCCTTCTTTTTCGCAGCCGGCTTCTGTGCCGCCAGCATGGGGGCGGCCGACAGGATGGAAAGAACAAGGGCGAACAGCGCGAGCACGGCAAGACGCAGGCTCTTCATGGCGTCAGACCTCCAGCCGGGATTTGCGACCCGACATGATAAACGCCCGGCGCGCAAAGCGGTAGGAACTTCCAGCCGGAGCGACTGCCCCGAAAGAAGGGCCTAGCCGCAGAGCACGGCGCCGCCATTCACGTTCAGCACCTCGCCGGTGATGTGCTGCGCCCAGTCGGAGGCCAGGAAGACGATGGAGCGGGCCACGTCGCCGGGCTGCGCGATGCGCCCCAAGGGCACGGCGCCCGCCACCTGCTCCTTGAAGCCGCCGCGCTGGAAGACGGGGTCGTTCAGCTCGGTCTCGACCCAGCCGGGCGCGACGCAGTTCACGCGGATGCGCGGCGCCAGCTCCACCGCCAGCGACTTGGTGAAGCTGATCTGCCCTCCCTTGGAGGCGGCGTAGTTGGAGTAGTGGGCTTCGCCGCGCTGCCCCGCCGTCGAACTGACGATCACGATCGAGCCCTGCCCCTGGCGCCTCATCACCGGCACCACCGCGCGGCAGGCGTTCCACGTGCCTTTCAGGTTGACCTCGAGCACGCGGTCCCAGAGTTCCTCCGGCATCTCCTCGATGCGCGCGCCCTCCCAGATGCCGGCGTTGGCCACCAGGATGTCCACCCGGCCGAAGTGGGTCACGACCTGCTCCGCCAGGGCCAGAGCTTCGCCGTTGCGGGAGATATCGGCGGCCAGGGTGATGGCCTCGACGCCCAGCTCGCGGGCGCGCCGCGCCGTCTCCCGCGCCGCCGGGTGGTTCTGCCGGTAGTTGATCACCACGTTGCAGCCTGCCTCCGCCAGGCGCAGCACGGTGGAGCGCCCGATGCCGCGCGAGCCTCCCGTGACGATGGCCACGCGGTCGCGCAGCAGTTCGGAAGGGAACGGAACCTGCGTGCGCTTCTCCTGCTTGAGCTCGATCATGGAGCGGTGCCTCCTGCGAGAGAATTCGCATGGATACGGCCGCCTCGTCTGGCTGATTTGACGAGCGCTTCGCCCACCAGCGGCGCTAGCCTTCCTGCGTCGGCTAGAAAGGCGTCGTGGCCGTGCGCCGATTCCAGTTCGGCATAGCGGACGTCGACGCCGGCGGCACGCATGCGCTCGGCCAGCGCCCGCACCTCCGCGGCTGGGAACAGCCAGTCCGAAGAGATGCCCACCAGCAGCACCTGCGCCGAAATGCGGCGCAGAGCCGCTTCCTCGCTTTCGCCGGGACGCGCCAGTTCGAAGGTGTCCATGGCCTTGCAGAGCACCAGGTAGGAACCGGCGTCGAAGCGGCGCAGGAAGAGCTCGCCCTGGTGATCGAGATAGCCGGCCACGTCGTAGCGCGCGTCCAGCGCGCGCCGGGGATCCTCGCCGCTGCGGTCGGGGCGGCGAGCGAAGCGCTCGCGGAAGAGCTCCGCCGACTTGTAGGAGCACATGGCGAGGGCGCGCGCCAGCGCCAGCCCGCGGCTGGGATCGAGGCGGATGGCCTGCCGCTGCAAGTGATTGAACGCCAGCCCCAGGGCGGAAAGCGGCGTGGCCCCGATGGCGATACATCGCTCGGCGCGCCCGGGAAAGCGCAGCGCCCACTCCAGCGCCTGCATGCCCCCGATGGAGCCGCCCACGACCGCGGCGAGGCGCCGCACCCCCAGGTGGTCGAGCAGCCGTGCCTGCGCACGCACCATGTCGCTCACGGTGACCAGCGGAAAGTCGGCGCCGTAGCCCCGCCCGGTACGCGGGTCGAGGGACGGCGGTCCGCTCGAGCCGTAGCACGAGCCCAGCACGTTGACGCCGAGCACGCACCGGCGCTCGAGATCGAAGGCGCGTCCCGGACCGAACATCGCCGACCACCAGTCGCCTGCGCGCGCCGAGCCGGAGAGCGCGTGGCAGGCCAGCACCACCTGATCGCCATGCCGGCCCAGGTCGCCGTAGATGGCGTAGTGCAAGATCACCGGCCGCAGCGTGCCTCCGGCGTCGAGGAGAAACGGCTGCTGCTGGGCGAAGGTGAAGTCGCCTTCGAAGCTAGGTCGGGGGATCTCGCTCATGCTGCCTCCCTAGTCCGCCGCGCTGGCGCCGCGCCGGGTTGTGGCCCGCTCCAGCCCCTGCTCGAGGTCACGGATGATGTCGCCCGCGTTCTCGATGCCCACCGACAACCGCACCAGCTCCGGAGTCACGCCGGTGACGCGTTGCTCCTCGGCGCTGAGCTGCTGGTGGGTGGTGGACGCCGGGTGGATGACCAGCGACTTGGCGTCTCCGATGTTGGCCAGCAGGCTGAAGAGCTGCACCGAGTTGATGAACTTCCGCCCCGCCTCCCGGCCGCCGCGGATGCCGAAGGTGAGGAGCGCGCTCGCTCCCCGCGGCAGATACTTCCCGGCCAGCGCGTAGTGCGGGCTGCTTTTCAGGCCGGGATGATTCACCCACTCCACCGCACGGTGCTGTTCCAGGAAGCGCGCCACCTCGAGCGCGTTCTCGGAGTGGCGCTGCATGCGCAGGGGCAGCGTCTCCAGCCCCTGCAGGAAGAGGAAGGCGTTGAAGGGCGAAAGACAGGCGCCGGTGTCGCGCAACCCCTGCACCCGCGCCTTCACGATGAAGGCCAGCGCGCCGAAGGTCCCGGTGTAGGAGACGCCGTGGTAGGAAGGATCGGGCTCGACGAAGTCGGGGAAGCGCCCCGAGGCCTTCCAGTCGAACTTGCCGGCGTCGACGATCACCCCGCCGATGGAGGTCCCGTGCCCGCCGATGAACTTGGTGGCGGAGTGCACCACCAGGTCGGCGCCCCACTCGATGGGCCGGCAGAGCGCGGGTGAGGCCGAGGTGTTGTCCACGATCAGCGGCAGGCCGTGCTGGTGCGCGATCTGCGCCAGCCGCTCCAGGTCGGCGATGTCGAGTTTGGGGTTGCCGATGGTCTCGGTGTAGACCGCCCTGGTTTTGGCGTTGATCGCAACTTCCAGCCCCTGGAAGTCGGCGGGATCGGCGAAGCGCACGGTGATGCCCAGCCGCGGCAGGGTGTAGTGGAAGAGGTTGTAGGTGCCGCCGTAGAGCGAGGTGGTGGAGACGATCTCGTCGCCGGCGCGCGCCAGGGTCAGGATGGCCAGCGTCTCCGCCGCCTGGCCCGAGGCCAAGGCCAGCGCGCCTACGCCCCCCTCCAGCGCCGCCACTCGCTTTTCGAAGACGTCGGTGGTGGGGTTCATGATGCGGGTGTAGATGTTCCCGGCCTCCTCCAGCGCGAACAGGCGGGCGGCGTGGTCGGCGCCGTCGAAGACGTAAGAGGTGGTCTGGTAGATGGGCACGGCGCGCGCGCGGGTGGTCGCATCGGGCGCCTGGCCGGCGTGGATGGCGAGGGTGTCGAAGTGCAGTGGAACAGCTTGTTCCGGCATGGTCGGAGGCTCCTCTCGTATGGGGTTTGTGGGGGAAAAAGAAAAACCCACGCGGGCCCTGTCGGGCGCGTGGGTCTTGGAGATCGGAAGGAACTAGAAGCTCAAGCTGCCGTCAGTTCCTACGCCTGCGCCGGAAGACAGGGACACACGTGGCTGCACATACAGCACATTCGCGTGGTCTTCTGGCTCGCGCAGGTCATGAGGTGGACGACTCTACGGGAAGGCCGCGGGGATTGTCAAGCTGCCTCATCCCTTTTGCCGCCGCCCCTCGATGGGAGGGATGCAACTTCTGGTACTTAGGAGTTGACATGATTATTCACTTGCCTGCATATTTATGCAGCAGGCCCGGGAGTCTACGCATCCGGCTGCATGAGTATGTCGAAGCTGGCGCGCCAAAATCTGATCCTGGAGCTGGTCAAGGAGGAGACCCTGCCCAGCCAGGACGAATTGCGCCGCCGCCTCAAGAAGGCGGGGGCGCGGGTCACCCAGGCCACGCTCTCGCGCGACATCAACGAGCTCGGCCTGGTGAAGACGCCCGAAGGCTACACCCTGCCGGGACGCGAGGAAGCCGCCGAGCCGCCCCCGCCCTCCCTCCCCCGCCTGATGCGGGAGTTCGTGCGCGAGGTGCGGCAGGCGCAGAACCTGATCGTGCTCAAGACCACCGCGGGCAGCGCCCAGCCGGTGGCCGCCGCGCTCGACGGCGAGGCTTGGCCCGAGATCGTGGGCACCGTCGCCGGCGATGACACCATCCTGATCGTGGCCCCCGACCTGAAGACCTGCCGCAGACTCGCCGATGGCATCCGAGGGATGATCGCCTGATGCCCTCGCCCACCGCCACCGCCGTAGTCGGCGTGACCGGCTATGCGGGCTTCGAGCTGGCCCGCTTGCTGGCGCGGCACCCCCGCCTCGCGCCGCCCCTGCTGATGACCCGGGAGGCGGCGGAGGCTGCCTCCGCCGACCTGGCTGAGATCTATCCCCAGATCGCGCCCGCCAACGGCAACGGCCGCCTCCATCCCCTGGAGTCTTTTTCCTGGGAGCGGCTGAAGAGCGCAGGCGTGGAGCTGCTGTTTCTCTCCACGCCCCATGAAGTCTCGCGGGCGTGGATCCCGCAGGCGCTCAGCCTGGGACTGCGCGTGGTGGATCTGAGCGCCGCCTGGCGCCTGCGTCAGCCCCAGCATCAGCAGGTGTACGGCTTCGAGGACTCCGACCCGCCGACCGCGGCGCGACTGACCGGCCAGGCAGTCTATGGGCTGAGCGAGCTGAACCGTTCGCGCCTGGCGCAGGCGCAACTAGTGGCCAATCCCGGCTGCTACCCCACCTCCATCATCCTGGCGCTGGCGCCGCTCTTGCAGGCCGGGCTGGTGGACCTGGACAAGGGCATCGTGTGCGACTCCAAGTCCGGGGTCTCGGGTGCGGGCAAGCAGCCCACCGCCAAGACCCACTTCGTGGAGGTGGCCGAGAACCTCTCCGCCTACTCCGTCTTCGCCCACCGCCACACCGGCGAGATCCTGGAGCAGCTCGAGCTCGCGCCTGAGCAACTGACCTTCGTGCCGCACCTGCTGCCCATCCCGCGCGGCATCCTTTCTACCATCTACGTGCAGCTGCGCGAACCGACGGTGGAGGAAGCCCTGCTGAGCTGCTTCCACGACTGCTACCGCGGCTGCGCCTTCGTGCGCATCTTCACCCCGCCGCGGCTGCCGCAGATCCAGTACTCGGTGCGCACGAATTACTGTGACCTCGGCTTCACCCTCGCTCCCGACGGAAAGCGGCTCGTCCTGGTCTCCTGCCTGGACAACCTGATGAAGGGCGCGGCCGGACAGGCGGTGCAGAACATGAACCTGATGTTCGGCTGGGACGAGCAGGAGGGCCTGGCATGAGGATGGTGGTCAAGATCGGGGGCGCGGCGCTCGACCGTCCGGAGCTGCTGGAGCGCTGCGCGCGTGCGGTGGCCGACCTGGCCCGCGAGGGCCACGAGATCGCGGTGGTCCATGGCGGCGGCGGCGCCCTCACTCGCATGCTGGCGCAACTGGGCAAGCAGAGCGAGTTCGTGGACGGCCTGCGCGTCACCGACGCCGAGACCCGCGACGTCGCCCTCATGGTGCTGGCCGGCGGCGTCAACAAGAAGCTGGTGGCTGCGCTGGCCCGCGCCGGGCAACCCGCCCTGGGCTTGTGCGGCGGCGACGGCATGTCCTTCCAGGTGGCCAAGCGCAAGGCCAACGGCCACGATCTGGGCTTCGTGGGCGACGTCTGCGCCACCGACATGCGCTGGCTGCACGCCATCTGGGCGAACGGGGGCGTGCCCGTGATCTCCAGCCTGGGCCTGGGCCCGCAGGGCGAGTACTACAACGTGAACGCCGATCAGATGGCGGCCGCCTGTGCCATCGCCTGCCAGGCCCACGCCCTGGTCTTCCTCACCGACGTTCCCGGCGTGCGCGACGCCGACGGCAGCGTGATCCGCTGGCTCGACACCCAGCAGATCCCCGCGCTGGTCAGCTCCTCCACCGTGAAGGGCGGCATGCTGCCCAAACTGGAAGCCTGCCGTATGGCGCTGTCGCGGGGCGTGGGCCGGGTGCGCATCCTGCCCGCCGCCGACGTGGACGTCCTGCCGCAGTTCTACTTCGCCAGGCTGGAGGCGGGCACCGAGGTCACGGTGCCATGAGCCTGGCCTCCGTCTCACAATCCGAGAACCGGCGGCTGCTGCACACCTACGACCGGCACAAGGTACTGCTGGAGCGCGGCCGCGGCTGCTATCTCTACGACGATCGCGGCCGCAAGTACCTCGACTTCCTCAGTGGCATCGGCGTGAACGCGCTGGGACACGGGCATCCCGCCATCCGCAAGGCGCTGGTGCGCCAGGCGGAAAGCGGCGTGCTCCACACCTCCAACCTCTTCTATCACGAGTACCAGGCCCCGCTGGCCGAGCGCCTGTGCGCCCTTTCCGGCCTGGAGCGCGCCTTCTTCACCAACAGCGGGACGGAAGCGGTGGAGGGCGCGCTGAAGCTGGCGCGGGCCTACGCGCGCATCCCCAGCCGCAACGGCCACTGCCCGGCCTGGCACGTGCTGGCCATGACCAACTCGTTCCACGGCCGCACCTTCGCCGCGCTCTCCGCCACCTGGACCAAGAAGTACCGCGAGCCTTTCGGGCCGCTGGTGCCGGGCGTGCGCTTCGTGCGCTTCAACGACGTGCCGGACCTGGCGCGCAAGATGGATGCGAGCGTCTGCGCGGTCCTGGTGGAACCCATCCAGGGCGAAGGCGGGATCAACGCGGTGACGCCCGAGTTCTTCACGGCCGCCCGTCGCCTCACCCGCAAGCATGGCGCGCTGCTCATCGCCGACGAGATCCAGTGCGGCCTGGGACGCACCGGGCAGTACTTCGCCTACCAGCACTACGGCATCACCCCCGACATCGTGACCATTGCCAAGCCGCTGGCCGCCGGCCTGCCCCTGGGCGCCATCCTCGCCCGCGAGCAGGTGGCCGGCGCTCTGCATCCCGGCATGCACGGCACCACCTTCGGCGGCGGGCCTCTGGCCTGCGCCGTCGCGCTGGCGTTCCTCCAGACCCTGGAGCGCGAGCGCCTGCTGCCCCACGTGCGCGAGATCGGGGCGTACTTCCGCGAGCGGCTGGAGGGGTTGAAAAAGAAGCACGCCACCGTCCGCGAGGTGCGCGGCCTGGGGCTGATGCTGGGCCTGGAGCTGGTGTCAGCCGAGCTGGCCAAGGAAGTCGCCGCGGAGATGCTCCAGCGCGGCGTCATCATCAACCGCACCCACGAGACCGCCCTGCGCTTCCTGCCGCCCTTCATCATCGGGAAGAAGCACGTGGACCACGCCGTGGCCACGCTGGATTCCGCGCTGAAGAAGGCCGAATCGAAAAGGAGGAAGGAACGTTGAGCACCGCACGCGCTAGCATTCGTCTCTCCAGTCTCACCAACCCGGACCTGCTGTCGATGCAGGACCTGAGCCCGGCCGAAGTGAGCGCCATTCTGAACCTGGCCGCCGTGGTCAAGGCGCGGCCGGCGCGCTTCCGCCACGCCCTCGAGGGCAAGCAGATGGTGCTGATGTTCGAGAAGCCCTCGCTGCGCACCCGCCTGACCTTCGAAGCCGGCATGGGCGCGCTGGGCGGGCGCTCGCTGTTCGTCGACCAGACCCACTCCCGCATCGGCGAGCGCGAGTCGCTGGCCGACGTGGCCCGCAACCTGGAGCGCTGGGTGGATGTCATCGTGCTCCGCACCTTCTCCCACCAGACCGTGGTGGAGATGGCCGCGCACGCCTCCATCCCCGTCATCAACGGCTTGAGCGAAGTGGAGCATCCCTGCCAGGCGCTCGCCGACTACCTCACTCTCCAGGAAAAGTTCCGCGACCTGCGGCGCGTGCGCATGGCCTACGTGGGCGACGGTAACAACGTGGCCCATTCCCTGCTGCTGGCGGCGGCCTGCCTGGGCAGCGCCCTGGCCGTGGCCACGCCCAAGGGCTACGAGCCCGGCGCCGCCATCGTGCGCGCCGCCCGCGAGTTGGCCGCCGAAACCGGCGCCCGCATCGAGCTCACGCACGATCCCAAGGCCGCGGTGAAGGCCGCCGACGCCGTCTACACCGACGTGTGGGCCAGCATGGGCCAGGAGGCGGAGCAGGAAAAGCGCGCCGCCATCTTCGCCCCCTTCCAGGTCAACGCCAGGCTGATGGCGCTGGCCGCGCCCCACGCCGTCTTCCTGCACTGCCTGCCGGCGCACCGCGGCTCGGAAGTGACCGATGAGGTCATGGACTCGCCGCACTCGGTGGTCTTCGACCAGGCCGAGAACCGCATGCACGTCCAGAAAGCCATCCTGCTGCTCTTGCTGGGCAGCGACAACTCCAAAGGGAGCGCTCATGCCTGAGAAAGTAGTGTTGGCGTATTCCGGAGGGCTCGACACCTCCATCATCATTCCCTGGCTCAAGGAGAACCAGGGCAGCGAGGTCATCGCCATGGTCGCCGACGTCGGCCAGGGCGAGGACCTGGACGCGGTCGCCCAGAAGGCGCGCAAGACCGGCGCCTCCAAGGTCGTGATCGAGGACCTGAAGGAAGACTTCCTTGCCGGCTACGTCTTCCCGGCACTGGCCGCGGGCGCCGTTTACGAGCACAAATACCTGCTTGGGACTTCGCTGGCGCGCCCGGTCATCGCCAAGCGCCAGGTGGAGGTCGCGCTGCGCGAAGGCGCGGGAGCCGTCGCCCACGGCTGCACCGGCAAGGGCAACGACCAGGTGCGCTTCGAGATGGCCTACCAGGCGCTGGCCCCGGAGCTGAAGGTCATCGCGCCCTGGCGGGAGTGGACCATCCAGTCGCGCGAGGATGCCATCGACTACGCCGAGCAGCGCAAGATCCCCATCGCCGCCAGCCGTCAGAAGATCCATAGCCGCGACAAGAACCTCTGGCACCTGAGCCACGAGGGCGGCGAGCTGGAAGACCCCGCCAACGCTCCTCTCGACTCCACCTGGCAGATGACGGTCTCTCCCAAGGACGCTCCCGACCGCGAGGAAGAGGTCGCTATCGGCTTCGAGCAGGGCGTGCCCGTCTCGGTCAACGGCCAGAGCCTGGATCCGGTCAAGCTGGTGGAATTGCTCAACGAGATCGGCGGGCGCAACGCC
>DATIWW010000404.1:0-4668 GCA_035519175.1 Terriglobales bacterium | reverse complement strand
CCGCCTCCGAATCGGCTGCCTCCCCGAAGACGATGCGGTCACCCTGGGGATCGGTGGGGCGCACGATGCCCTTGTCCAGCATCCAGCCGCTGACCTGGCGCTGCGGCGTCATGGCGAAGACCTGCACCCACTGGTGGCTCTTGGCCAGGATGGCCACCTCGCGCCCACGCTCCACCATGGCCACCTTGGTCGAGCCGGTGTCGGGATTGAGATAGACGTAGGCCTCGCGGATCAGGACGCAGCGCTCTGCCGGAGCCGTCTGCGCGGCCGCAGACGCGCCCAGCAGGAGCGCGGCCGCCACCGGCAGCAGCAGCCATCGTGCCCGCAGAGGCCCGCCGCTCACTTCGGTCCTCCCCCCATCGTGCCGGGGACGGCCGCGGTCTCGAACAACTCGCTCGCCTTCACGATGTGGATGTTCTCGCGCGGCAGGTTCAGTTGCACCGCCGCCCACTCCTTGTCCTGGTCGAGCATCTTCTGCTTCTCCGGCGGGATGGGCTGCGAGATGTGGTACTCCTCCAGGGTCTTGGCGGTGACGTTGCGGTTGGAGGCGATGTCGTCGGCCAGTCTTCCGGCCACGCTCTCGTTGGTCACGACCACGTACTTGAGGTCGGCCGACTGCAGGTGGCGGCGGATGGCCGCGTTCACCTGCTCGGGCGTGACCGCATCCAGGCTCTTCAGCATGTCCACCAGGTAGCCATGGTCTTGCATGCCGTAGAACTCATCGTCCAGCCGGTAGCCGAGCTGGCGCGACTTGCTGTCGGCGTACTTCAGGTAGAGAGTACGCGCCTTCACCTTGGCGGCGGCGACCTGTTCCGGGGTCATGCCGTTGCGGATCAGGTTTTCCAGCTCCCAGGTCATGGCCTTCAGGATGAAGTGCGTGTACTGGTGGCCCACCGGCCGGATCCAGATGCTGAAATACTGCTGCTCGCGCGGCGTGGTCGGCGGCGGGAACAGGAAGAACGGCCTCCCGCTCACAAATTCCAGATAGCTGTAGTCGCCGTAATTGAAGCCGCGGTCGGAGCGGATCTCCTGGTACATGCGGCCGAAGCTGTCGCGGTGGGCGCCCAGATAGACGTTGGCTACGAACAGCGGCCAGTAGTCGGGGTCGCCGCGCTTCACGTCGACGGGGAAGCCCAGGTGCAGTCCGGTGGCGATGGCGTTGGGCTGGGTGACGATGAGCAGGTGTCGTCCCGCGATGGCCTCCGGCTTGCCGACGGGCGTAGCCGCAGGCGCCGCGCCCTCGGGCAGGTCCGCCAGCAGCGCGCCCAGCGAGGCGTGGTCGCCCACGGTCGTGGCCACGTACATATTCGCGCCCGTGTAGTACTTCCTGTAGTAGCTTTCCAGGTCGTCGCGCGTGACCGCCTGCACTCCCTGCACCGTCCCCACGGAGAGATGATCCAGAGGCGTGCCCGCCAGCACCCAGTCGTCGAGGACCAGCAACCCCAGTAGCTCCTGCTGCTCGAAGCGCAGGTTGGACTGGATGCGCACCAGCGTCTCCTTGCGGATGCGGTCGAGCTCGGGCTGCAGGAAGAGCGGCTGCCGGAACATGGGTCCGAGCACCTGCGCCAGGAACTGGGGCAGCGCCTCCCGCGGCACGATCATGGAAAACGTCGTGGTCTGCTTGTCCACCAACACCTGCGGATACGCCGCCTCACCCCAGGGCCGCGTGATCTCCGCCAGCTTGTCCTTGGTGACGGGGTTCCGGGGATCGCCAAAGCCGCCTTCCAGGAGCATGCGCGCCACCAGGTTGGCGGTGCCTTCCTTCCCAGCGGGATCGTCGGCCGAGCCCGCGCGCACCATGATCTGGATCTCGTAGAGCGACGAGGGCGAGGGCATGGTGATGACGTTGTGCCTGGGCACGCTCCCCGCCTGAGCCGCCGCGAGGTTGGGTAAGAGCAGAACGGCGGCGATCCAGGCAACGCCAGCGAGTACTGAGTACTGGGTCCTGAGCACTTTCTTCATCACCGCACCTCCTGCTTGGGCTGGAGCACCGCCGCCGGCTTCTGCCACAGGGTGCCGATCACGCGCCCCTGGGCGGTGAAGTACTTCTGGGCGTAGGCGTCGATGTCGGCAGGCTGGAGCGCCATGACCGAGCGCATCAGCGCGTCGATGGAGTTGGGGTCGCGGTTGAAGCGGTAGTACCAGGCCACCGCGGTGGCGATGTTCTCGGTGGTGTTGAGTTGCGCCAGGAAATCGTTCTTCACCTTGCTCTTGATGACTTCGAGGGTCCTGGCCGCGTCCTTCTGCCGGGAGAAGTGCTGCAGCGCCTCGACGCCGGCGATCACGTCGCCCTGCACCTCCTGCACGTACCCGTCGCCCTCTTTCTTGAAGCGCTCGAGGCTGAGCTCGGAATCCAGCAGCATCCATTGCGGATCGGTGGTGTCGGGGGTGGCGTACATGGAGAAATCGGTGACCGACTGCTTCTGGTAGCGCAGCTTCTGGAAGAGAGGCGCGGAGCGCGAGGTCAGCAATTCGCCCAGCACCAGCGCGACCGCGCCCTCCGGGCTCCCGATCGTCATCGCCGGAGTGTGGTAGCCGACCATCAGGTGGGGCGCCACCTCGGCCTCCCAGTCCACGTGCACCGGCTTCTCGTTCCGGGGGAATGGTGGGGTGGGGATCCTGGGCGTGGGCACCGGCTTCCAGCCGGCATACGCCTTCTCGATCACGGGCAAGAGCTTGTCGGGATCGACATCGCCCACCACGATGACGGCCACGTCGTTGGGCGTGTAGTAGTGGTGGAAGAACTCCCAGGCGGCATCCCAGGCCTTGGGCATGTTCTCCACGTCCTCGCGGTAGCCGATCACGGTGTGTCCATAAGGATGCGCCGGGAAGCCCACGGGCGACATCTCCTCGATCATCTTCTCCTGGGGGAAGGAGTAGATGCGGCGGTACTCGCCCAGCACCGCCCCTGCTTCCACTTCGAAGACCTTGCGCTGCATGGTGAGATGCTGGAAGCGGTCGGCTTCGAGTGTGATCACCCCCGGCACCTCGCCCTGCGGCGTCTCGACCGGCCCGATGAGGTTCTGGGCGAAGGTGAAAGGGTGGTAGAAGGTGAGGTCGTAGTTGGTCCAGGCGTTGTTGTCGGCGCCCATGGCGTTCATGGCGTCTTCGTAGCCGCTGGGCTTGCCGCCATACTCGTGGCGGAACATGATGTGCTCGAACAGGTGGGCCAGCCCGCTCTTGCCCTTTTCCGTCTCGTTGCGCGAGCCCGCGAAGACGGGGGTGGCGTAGGTGGCCATGTCCTTGAATTCGGGCGTGGGGATGATCAGGACCTCCAGCCCGTTGGGCAGCTTGTGGGAGTAGATCCGGTAAGGGAAGAAGCTGGCCGGGGCCGGCTTCCTGGCGGGCGCGGGCTTGGTCTGCGCCGCCGCGCCCACCGCCAAGAGAAGGAGGACGAGGAGAGCGCTGCACAGGCGGAAGCATCGGGACATCGGTTCACCTCGCAGGGACGGGCTGGAAGAACGAGCCGGGAGCAACTCAAAATTATAAACCGCCGGCGCGCTGCTTCGGCGGATTGCAGATTTCAGCTTGAAGATTGCAGATTGTTCTTCCTCTGTGCCTCCGGGTCCGGCGCCTGCCCTGGGCGAAGTCGAAGAGTAGTCAAGCGGTCTTTGCAGCCAGGATTTCCGCCAGCAGGGCGGGCTCGGCGTTGCCGCCGCTGATGACGGCCACGGTGCATTGCGACTTGGGCAGCGCGGTGCGGTGGAAGAGGAAGGCGGCCAGGCTGGCGGCGCCCGAAGGCTCGGCCACCACCCGCGCCACGAGAGCCAGGCGGCGCATGGCCTCGCGGATCTCGTCTTCGCTCACGGTGACGATGTCGTCCACGTAGCGGCGCACGTGCTCGAAGGGGATGGCGCCCAGCGACTGGGTACGCAGGCCGTCGCAGAGGGTGCGCGTGGTCTTCTCCGCCGGCCACTCCACCAGGCGCCCCGTGCGCAGCGACTCCTGGGCGTCGGCGGCCAGCTCGGGCTCCACTCCCACCACCTTGGTTTCCGGGCGGCTGAGCTTGATGGCGGTGGCGATCCCGCTCAGCAGCCCGCCGCCACTCACCGGCGAGAGCACCAGCTCCACCTGCGGCAGGTCCTCCAGGATCTCGAGACCGATGGTGCCCTGCCCGGCAATGATCTTCTCGTCGTTGTAGGGCGGGACCATGACGTAGCCGTAGCGCTGCGCCAATTCCTCGGCGCGCGCCTGGCGCTCGGCGCTCGACGGCCCCACCAGGATGATCTCGGCGCGCATCGCCAGGGTGCTCTCCTGCTTGATGGCGGGCGCGTTGGAGGGCATGACCACCACGGCGCGGCAGCCCAGGGCGCGCGCCGCATAGGCCACCGCCTGGGCGTGGTTGCCGCTGGAGTAGGTGATCACGCCGCGCTGGCGTTCGGCCTCGCTCAAGGAGACGATCTTGTTGTAGGCGCCGCGCAGCTTGAAGGCGCCCATGGGCTGCAGGCTCTCCAGCTTCAGCGAGATGGGATCGCCCGGCAGCGCCGCCGGGTAGGGAAGCAGCGGGGTGCGCGTGGCCACCCCGCGGATGCGGCCCTGGGCGGCGCGGATGTCATGCAAGGTGACCATGGGACGGGCTTCAAGTGTCATGGTTCACGCCGCAAGTTGCAAGCGGGAACCGACTTCAGGCCTGGCAGAATGATTGCAGATTTCGGATTGAAGATCGCA
>DATIWW010000403.1:0-6401 GCA_035519175.1 Terriglobales bacterium | reverse complement strand
CGGCGCGCGTGGACCTGGAACTCATCCTGCTCTCCCGAGCGCAGGCGGCCGCCAAGCAGCAGCAGGCGCAGGCCGCGCAGCAGGCCACTTCCGGCTTCCAGAGCCTCACCGCACAACTGCAGGAGGGCGGCGAAAGCGCGGGCGGCGGCGCGGGCGCCGGTGAGAGCGGCGGGCAGGCCGGCAGCGAGGGGCTGGGCATGCCCGGCGTCTCCACCGACAGCGCCACCGAGTCGGTGGCGGTCTCGGGAACCGCCGCGAGCGCCACCCTGGCCGGGCTGAGCAGCGAGGAAATGCGCCAACGGGCACAGGAGATGCGCCAGCAGGGCGGTGGACCGGGCGGGCCGGGGGGCCCCGGCGGAGGCGGACCCGGCGGACCGGGAGGATTCGGGGGCGGCGGCATCTTCATGATGGGAGGCGGGGGCGGGCGCGGACGCGGACGCTTCGACATCAACCGCCCCCACGGCGCCCTGTTCTATACCCTGAGCGACTCCGCCTTCGACGCCGCCCCCTACTCCCTCACCGGCCAGCCCGCCAACAAGCCTGCCTACACCCGCCACAACTTCGGGGCGGTGCTGGGCGGCCCGCTGAACATCCCCAAGATCTACCACGGCGGCGACAAGACCTTCTTCTTCCTCTCCTACAACGGGTCGCTGGGCGATTCTCCCTACGATGCCTTCAGCACGGTGCCCACGCTGGACGAGCGCAAGGGCATCTTCCCGGTGCCCATCTACGACCCGGTCACCCACCTGCCCTTCCTGAACAACACCATCCCCGGGGGCATGATCAGTACCGCCGCGCTGAACCTCCTGCCCTTTATCCCCGAGCCCAACCTGCCGGGTACGATCGACAACTTCCACTTCGTGACCTCGGCCACCAACAACATGAACAACGTCAACCTGCGACTGATCCACAACTTCGGGACGCTGCTCAACACGCTGCGGCCGGGAGGACAGCGCAACCTGATCACCTTCGGTTTCCACTTCCACAACGCCGATACCACTCTCACGAATCCCTTTCCCAGCGTAGCGGGCGATACCTCCACGCAGAGTTTCGACATTCCCATCTCCTACATCCGCAGCTTTCACAAGATTACCAACATCCTGCGCTTCGACTTCAACCGCAACCGCGTGGAAACCACCAACCTCTATGCCTTCGTGACCGACGTGGCAGGGATGGCGGGGGTGACGGGGGTTTCGACCGACCCCTTCGACTGGGGCCTGCCCAACCTGTCGTTCAGCGATTTCGCCGGCGTCCACGACATCAATCCCCTGCTGCAACGCAACCAGACCCTCTCCCTCTCCGACTTCATGGTGTGGACGCACGGCAAGCACACGCTGCGCTGGGGCGGCGATTTCCGGCGGCTGCAGATCGACACGCACACCGACAGCAACGCGCGCGGCAGCTTCGTCTTCACCGGGGCGAACACGGCCCAGTTCGTGGGCGGCCTGCCGGTGGCAGGGACCGGCGTGGACTTCGCTGACTTCCTGCTGGGCCTGCCGCAGATGACCTCGGCGCAGTTCGGCGCCAATAATTTCTACTTCCGCGGCAACTCCTGGGACCTCTTCGTCCAAGACGACTGGCGGGTGCGCGGCAACCTGACCCTGAACTTCGGGCTGCGCTACGAGTACGTCTCGCCCTACACCGAGCTCAACAACCAGATCGTGAACCTGGACGCGAACCCCCAGTTCACGGCGGTGGCGCCGGTGCTGCCGGGCCAGGTGGGCCCCTTCAGCGGGGCCTTTCCGTTCAGCCTGGTCCGCCCCGACCGCAACAACTTCGCCCCCCGCATCGGCATCGCGTGGAAGCCCTTCGCCAAGACGGTGGTGCGCGCCGGCTACGGCATCAACTACAACACCGGCCAGTACACCAGCCTGGTGCAGCAACTGGCCTTCCAGCCGCCCTTCTCCTTCACCCAGACCAACGTGGAATCGGCCACGCTGCCCCTGACCCTGGAAAACGGCTTCCCGCCGGTGCCGCCCTCCACCATCACCAACAACTACGGAGTGGACGTCGATTACGCGCTGGGCTACGTGCAGGTCTGGAACCTGGACATCCAGCGGGAGATCACGCCCACGCTGATGCTCAACCTGGACTACACCGGCACCAAGGGCACGCACCTCGACATGCTGGAGGCGCCCAACCGCTCCGCTACGGGGGTGCGCATCCCCGGGGTGCAGCCCTTCCTGTGGGAGACCTCCGTGGGCGACTCCATCGCCAACGCCGGCACGGTGCGGCTGCGCAAGCGGCTGCAGCACGGCGTCTCCCTCGGCGGCAGCTACACCTTCTCCAAGTCCATCGACAACGCCTCCAGCATCGGTGGGGGCCAGGCGGTGGTAGCACAGAATGCCTTCGACCTGGCGGCCGAGCGCGGCCCCTCCAGCTTCGACCAGACCCACCGTTTCACCGCCGACTACCTCTGGGAACTTCCCTTCGGGCGCGACCGCCGCTGGCTGGCGCAGCCGGGCGCGCTGCGTACCTTGCTGGGAGACTGGTCGTGGAGCGGCGACTGGACCATCGCCTCGGGCATGCCCTTCACTGCACGCGTGCTGGGCAACTTCGCCGACGTCAACCGCGGCACCAACGGCACCTTGCGCGCCGACTATAACGGCCAGCCCATCTCCTTGCCCGACCCCAGCATCGCGGAGTGGTTCAACACCGCTGCCTTCAGCGTCCCCCCGGACGGACTGCTGGGCACGGCCGGACGCAACACCATCCGCGGGCCCGGGCAGGTGCTGTTCGACATGGCCCTGAGCAAGGTGTTCTCGCTGAGCGAGACCCGGCTGCTGGAGTTCCGTGCCCAGGCCACCAACATCTTCAACACGCCGCAGTTCACCAGCATCGATACGACGGTGAACTCGCCTACCTTCGGGCGGGTGGTGGCGGTCGGGCCCATGCGCTCCATGCAAGTGGTAGCGCGCTTCCGCTTCTGAGAGAACCATGACGCAGGCACAGACCAACGCGGCGGGATGGAAGCGGCGAGCGGCGGCGCTGCTGCTAGGCCTGGCCCTGGCCGGCGCTGCCCTGCCCGCGCAGCAACCCCAGCCGCAGTACACCATCCGCGCCAACGCGGAGCTGGTGCTGGTGAACGTGACCGTGCGCGACAAGAAGGGGGAATTCGTCCGCGGCCTCACCCAGACCGACTTCACGGTGCTGGAGGACGGCAAAGCGCAGAAGGTCCTCAGCTTCGACATCGAGAATCCGGACGCCGTGTCCGAGGCGGGGCCGCAGCAGACCATGCTGCAAGGGACGCCGGCGGCGCCGGGTGCAGCCCCGCCGGCGGCGGCCTCCTCCGCTGCCTTCAAGGACCGCCGCCTGGTGATCCTGTTCTTCGATCTGACCTCCATGCAGCCGGAGGAGATCGAGCGCGCGGTCAAGGCGGCGCAGAACTACGTGGACACGCAGATGGCGGCCGCCGACCTGGTCGCGGTCGTCTCTCTGGGCAGTTCGCTGAAGGTGGACCTGGACTTCACCTCCGACCGCACCGTCTTGAAGAAAGTGCTGGCCGCCTACAGCGTGACCGGCGGGCAGGGCTACGAGGCGGGCTCGACGGGAACGACCGAAGGAACGCCCGACACCGGCCAGGCCTTCACCCCGGACGAGACCGAGTACAACATCTTCAACACCGACCGGCGCCTGGAGGCCCTGCGCTCGGTGGCCGCGACCCTGGCGCACATCGACCAGAAGAAATCGCTCATCTACTTTTCCAGCGGCATGGACCGCACCGGGGTGGAGAACCAGTCGGAATTGCGGGCCACCATCAACGCCGCCGTGCGCGCTAACCTGGCCATCTACACCATGGACCTGCGCGGGCTGCAGGCGCTGGTGCCGGGCGGGGAGGCGCAGCAGGCCAGCCTGCGCGGCACCGCCGCCTACTCCGGGCGCGCCACCCTCAACCAGTTGAGTTCCAACTTCTCCAGCCAGGAGACGCTGGTCACGCTGGCGGGCGACACCGGCGGCCGCGCCTTCCTCGACAGCAACGATTTTTCCCGCGTCTTCCGCCAGGTGCAGGCCGACACCGGCACCTACTACGTGCTGGGCTACCGCAGCTCGAACCCGGCGCGGGACGGGCGCTACCGCCGCATCACCGTACGACTGAACCGCCAGGACGCGAAGCTGGACTTCCGCCGCGGCTACTATGCGCCCTCGGATTTCCAGCACTCCTCGCGCGACGACCGCGAGCGGCAACTGGCGGAGGCGCTGAACTCCGATCTTCCCGTGACCGACTTCCCCGTCTACCTGGCCACCGCTTACTTCCGCTCCGACGGCGGGCGCTTCTACGTGCCGGTCTCGCTGGCGGTGCCGGGCTGGGAGATCCCCTTCACCCACGGCGGCGACCAGGACAAGGCCACGCTCGACGTCATGGGCCTGGTTCTCGATGAGGCCCAGCGCCCCATCGGGCAGGTGCGCGACACCGTGAAGCTCAACATCGCCGGCACGCAGCAGGTGCGCCGCAAGAACGTGCAGTACGACACCAGCTTCCTGCTGCCGCCCGGCAAGTATCACCTGAAGTTCGTGGTGCGTGAGAACCAGACCGGGCGCATGGGCTCGTTCGAGACCGACCTGGTCGTCCCCGACCTGGAAAAGGCGCCGGTGAAGCTGAGCGCCATCGTGCTGGCCAGCCAGATGCAGCCCGCGGGCAAGGGCAAGAGCGAGAACCCGCTGGTGAAGGACGGCAACGAGCTCATCCCCAACGTCACCCACGTCTTCTCCTCGGGGCAGCACCTCTATTTCTATTACGAGGTTTACGATCCCGGGCGGGAGGGCAAGGAGGGCGTGCACGTGCTCAGCAACGTCGCCTTCTTCCGTGGCAAGGTGAAGGCCTACGAGACGCCGCTGGTCGAGGCCAAGCAGATCAATCTGCCCGCGCGGCACGCTGTCGCCTTCCAGCTCGACGTGCCGCTCTCCCAACTCAAGCCGGGCTTCTACGTCTGCCAGGTCAACGTGGTGGACGACGCCGCCGGGCGCTTCCAGTTCCCGCGCGTGGGCATGCTGGTAAGGCAGGAGCAGGCGGGCACGCCTCCCACTCCCTCAAGCGGCAAAACACAATAGCGAGGCTAATCGATGAAGATGTCAGGGCGCAGGGGTGCTCCCGGCTTCACCGCGTAGCGGGAGAGGTCGGTGATGCCGGCCTGGGCGAGGACCTCGTCATCCAGGAAGAAGTTGCCGGTGCTGGAGCGGCTGGGGCGGGTGAGGATGTGCCAGGCGGCATCGGCGACGATCTCGGGGATGCGGGCGCGCTCGGGCTCGGCGCCAGGGATGATCTGCAGCGCCGCGGTGGCGATGGTGGTGCGCGGCCAGAGCGCGTTCACCGCGATGCCCTGCGCGCGAAACTCCTCCGCCATGCCCAGCACGCACAGGCTCATGCCGTACTTCGACATGGTGTAGGCCAGGTGCGGCCCGAACCACTTGGGCCGGAGGTCGAGCGGCGGCGAGAGGTTCAGGATGTGGGGATTGGCCGCCTTCGCCAGGTGCGGCAGGCAGGCTTGCGAGCACAGGTAGGTGCCGCGGACGTTGATGCCCATCATCAGGTCGTAGCGCTTCATGGGAGTCTGCAGCGTGCCGGTCAAGCTGATGGCGCTGGCATTGTTGACCAGGATGTCAATCGAGCCGAAGCGCTGCACCGCCTTCTCCACCGCCGCGTAGACCTGCTCCTCGAAGCGAATGTCCATGGGCACGGCGAGCGCCTTGCCGCCCGCCTTCTCGATCTCGGCGGCGGCGCTGTGGATGGTGCCGGGCAGTTTGGGATGCGGCGCCTCGGTCTTGCCGGTGATGACGACGTTGGCACCGTCGCGGGCGGCGCGCAGGCCGATGGCCAAGCCGATGCCGCGGCTGGAGCCGGAGATGAACAGAGTCTTGCCGGCGAGGGTGGACATGGAACTCTCCTTGTCGCGATGAGGCGCCGCGGCTGACATTGAATCACGGCCGGCGCGGTTTTGCCCACTGCGGCGGACGGCGTCTCCGGCACGGAAGAATGCTGCCGGGTACAATGGAAGGTCATGTCCCAAGGTGCGACCCCGTCCGAGCCGCATGCGGTTGCCGTGCGCACCGAAAACCTCTGCCGCCATTACCGCATGGGGGAGGCGGTGATTCCCGCCGTGGATGGCGTCTCCATGGAGATCCGCCAGGGGGAATTCGTGGCGCTGCTGGGGGCGTCGGGCTCGGGGAAATCGACGCTGCTCAACCTGCTGGCAGGGCTCGACCGCCCCACCTCGGGCGCGGTCACGGTGCAAGGGAAGGACCTGGCCCGCCTCTCCGCGCAGGAACTGGCCAAGTACCGCCTGCACACCGTGGGCATGGTTTTCCAGTCCTTCAACCTGATCCCCAGCATGACCCTGCTGGAGAACGTGGAGCTGCCCATGCGCTTCGCCGAGGTGGAGCGGGGGCAGCGCGAGGCGCTGATC
>DATIWW010000402.1:0-4073 GCA_035519175.1 Terriglobales bacterium | reverse complement strand
ATTGCCCAACCGGTTCTTCCGCTTGCGGTTCTTGCCCAGGGAGAGGTTGTGCCGGCGGCCGGCCTTGCCCGCCTTGATCTTCCCCGTCCCCGTCATGCGGAAGCGCTTCACGGCGCTCCGCTTTGTCTTCAACTTCGGCATCTTGCGGATCCTTTTGCCCCTGCTGCGAAAGAGCGGCGCGTTGTACACGGGCCGCCCCGCACCGTCAAGCCTTGGGCGCCTCGGCGCGCGGCGCGGCGGCCGAGGCCACCGGGGCGGAGGGGCCGGGGGCCGGCTGCCCGCCCGGCGCCGGCCGGGGCGGCGGCGGCCGCTGGGGAATGGGCGGCGGGGCCGCCTTGGCCCGCTGCGACTGCAGCCAGCGGGGGTTGGGAGCGAGGATCATGAAGAGCAGGCGGCCTTCCAGCCGGGGCGCCTGCTCCACCACCGCGATCTCCTTCAGGTCGGTGGCGATGCGGGTGAGGATGGCCTGGCCGATCTCGCGGTGGGTGATCTCGCGGCCGCGGAACATCACCGTGCAGCGCGCCTTGTTGCCCTCCTCGAGGAACTCGCGGATGGCCTTGGTCTTGAAGCCGTAGTCGTGCTCTTCCGTCTTGGGGCGGAACTTCACTTCCTTCAGCTTCACCACCGTCTGCTTCTTCTTCGCCTCGTTCGCCTTCTTCTTCGCCTCGTACTTGAACTTGCCGTAGTCCATGATCTTGCAGACCGGCGGCTTCGCCATGGGCGAGACCTCGACCAGGTCGAGGCCGAACTCTGCTGCTCTGGCGAGGGCTACCTCGAGGGGAAGGACTCCCAGCTGCTCACCCTCAGGTCCAATGACTCGAAGCTCACGGGCTCGGATTCGGCGGTTCGTACGTGCGTCGCGGATGGCAGACTCCCTGGTTTGAGGCCTTTTGAACGCCTTCAGAAGACGATGCCGGCGGGACCCCGATGGATTCAAGGGGCTCCGCCGGCTTGAACCTATGGCAAAGTGGTCACAAATCCCGCACGAGCCGCCGCATGGTAGCGGCTGTGTGCAGGGTGTCAAGCGGGTCCGCGGCCGCTGGCCGGTGCGTGAAGCTCAATAAGGAGCCGCCGCCTCGGCCAGAAGCTTCGCGGCGAAAGCGTCGAGCGCCTGGAACCCCAGGTCGGCCTCCTTGCCTTCGCCGTGCTTGCGCGGCGACACGCCCTTCCCCTCCACCTCCCTGTCGCCGATCACCAGGGTGTAGGGCACCTTCATCAGCTGCGCGTCGCGGATCTTCGCCCCCAGCTTCTCCGAGGACTCGTCCAGCTCCGCGCGGAGCCCGCGCTGCTGGAGCTGGGCGAAGACCTCGCGCGCCCAGTCGAGGTGCCGGTCGGCCACGGTGATGATCCGCGCCTGCAAGGGCGCCAGCCACACCGGGAAGCTGCCGGCGAAGTGCTCGATGAGGATGCCGACGAAGCGCTCGAAGCTGCCGTAGATGGCGCGGTGGATGACCACCGGCCGGTGCTCCTTGTTGTCCTCTCCCACGTAGCCCAGCTCGAAGCGCTCGGGGGCGTTGTAGTCGAGCTGGATGGTGCCCAGCTGCCACTCGCGCCCGATGCTGTCCTTGACGTGGAAGTCGAGCTTGGGCCCGTAGAAGGCGCCGTCGCCCGGGTTCTCCACCCAGTCCACCCCCGTCTGCTGCACCGCCGCCCGCAGGCCGGCCTCGGCGCGATCCCAGAGCTCGTCGTCGCCGATCCGCTGCACCGGGCGGGTGCCGAACCTGGCGCGGAAACCGAGGCCCAGCGACTCGTAGACCTTCTTGATCAGCACCGTGAGCCGCTTCACCTCCTCGGGGATCTGCGATTCCATGAGGATGATGTGCGCGTCGTCCTGCTGGAACTGCCGCACCCGCGTCAGCCCGGAGAGCACGCCCGTGGCCTCGTTGCGGTGGAGCACGTCCTGGGTGTGGTACCGGATGGGCAGCTCCCGGTAGCTGTGCTTCTTCATCTCGTAGAAGAGGTAGTGCGAGGGGCAGTTCATCGGCTTGAGCGAGAAGCTGGCCCGCTCGTCGACGTTCTGCTCCTTCGACTCCGGATCGAGCACCAGGAACATGTTCTCCCGGTACTTGCCCCAGTGCCCGCTGCGCTCCCAGAGGGTCTTGCTGTACATCAGCGGCGTCTTGATCTCCTGGTAGCCGTTGCGCAGGCAGAGATTGCGCATGGCGTTGCTCAGCGCCTGGAAGAGCAAGGTCCCCCGGTGCGTCCAGAACACCGCCCCGGGCGCCGCGGGATGGAAGGCGAAGAGGTCCAGCTCCTTGCCCAGCTTGCGGTGGTCGCGCTTGCGCGCCTCCTCCTGCTGCTTGAGCCAGGCGTCCAGGTCCTTCTTCTCGAAGAAGGCGGTCCCGTAGATGCGCTGCAGCTGGGGGTTGCGGTGGTCCCCGCGCCAGTAGGCCCCGGCCACGTTGAGCAGCTTGATCACCCCGATGCGCCCGGTGGAGGGGGCGTGCGGCCCCAGGCAGAAGTCCACCCAGTCGCCGTGCGAGTAGAGGGTGAGCGTCTTGGCGCCCTTGGCGAAGATGTCCTCGACGATCTCGATCTTGAACTTCTCGCCCAGCTTCTCGAAGAGCCGCAGGGCCTCCTCCCGCGAGACCTCCTTGCGCACGAAGGGCAGGTCCTTGCGGATCTCCTCGTTGGCCGCCTGCTCGATCTTCTCCAGGTCCTCCGGCGTGAACGGCTCCTTGCGGAAGAAGTCGTAGTAGAAGCCCTCCTCGGTGTGCGGGCCGATGGTCACCTGCGTGCCGGGAAAGAGCCGCTGCACCACGCTCGCCACCACGTGGGCGGCGTCGTGGCGGATGAGGTCCAGCCCTTCCTTCTGCTTGCTGGTGACTACCGTCAGCTTCCCGCCGTGGCTCAGCGGGCGCGAGAGGTCGAGGTCCTCGCCGTCCAGCCGGGCATAGAGGGCCGCCCTGGCCAGCCCCGCGCCGATCTGGCTCTTCACGAAGTCCGCCACGGTGGTGCCCGCGGGCACCTGCTTGTTCGAGCCGTCCGGGAGCGTGATCTGGAGCAAGTCGGACATGCCGCTACCTATAACGCGAAAGGCCCGGCAGCGGCCTGCCGATCACCAGCGCACGGAGTCGACGTACGCCGTCCCGCTCCAGCGCGCTTGGGTCGTGAACTGCACCCCGAGCTCGTAGAGCGGCGTCGCGGCCCCCGCGGGGACCGTCACCGGGATGGCGTTCCATCCGCCCGCGGTCAGGCTGCTGACCGCGCGCCAGTTGCCGGTCCAGGTCCAGCCGCCGGCCGCGCCCTGCAGGACGTAAGGCTGCACGGAGCTGAGGGCGCTGCCGGCAGGGATCCAGACCCGGAAGGTGACGGTGGCGCCCGCTGGCACCGGCGGGTTGCCCACGCGAACCGTCTGCGATCCCGAGGGGCCGCCGCCGAAGTTCACCGCCAGCGAGGAAGTCCCGGCCCAGGCCCGTGCCGTCGAGCGGACCACACCGGAGATGACCCTTCCGCTCGTGCTCCAGCCCTGCGTACCGGACTCGAAGTTGTACTCGCCCGGGTCCGCGACGGTGCCACCGTCGGCCGGGGTTCCACCGTCGGAGCCGCCGTCGACCGGGGTTCCGGCGTCGGAGCCGCCGTCAGGCGGTGTGCCGCCGTCCGTCACGATGCCGCCGTCGGGCAGGCCGCCGCCGCTGTAGAAGGCGCCCACGCGGCTCTGGATGAAGGACCTTCCGTCCGTGTAGATGTCGTTCCCGTACGAGGACTGGCAGCCCGCGCCCGCCCCGAAGAGCAGCGCGATCACGCCGTCCTGGGCGAACCTGGCCAGGTGGTCGGTCGTTCCGCTGCCGAAGAAGTACTCGGCGCGGTTGTCCTTGTAGCCCTGGCGGGCGCCCCCGCTGTTGCAGACGTCGAGGTGGTTGGAGTTGCCCAGCGGGATCTGCCAGAGCACCCAGCGCTTCGCGGCCTTGGCATTCCACGAGCGGAGCCACTCGGCGTAGCGGTTGAAGCTGCGGGAGCTGATCGAGGCGCCGTCGCTCGGATCCCACCAGCGGTTGGGATCATTCAAGGCGACCTGGTAGTAGCCGGAGTCGCGGTCGAGAGGATCGCCGACCAGCACGTCGAACGTCGCC
>DATIWW010000401.1:0-13484 GCA_035519175.1 Terriglobales bacterium | reverse complement strand
CTGCCCCATCTCCACCTTGCCGGTGAAGACGGAGACGCGGCCGTCCTCGGCGATGTGCAGCCAGGAGGCGATGTCCTGGGGCAGTTCGCGCCCGCCGCGCACGCGGCCGGACTCCTGCCCCAGCAATTCCTTCGCCGAGAGCCCTACGAGCACGCCGCCGCCCAGCACCTTGAGAAAGCCGCGGCGGTCCAGGTCGAACCAGTGCAGCGTGCCCTGAGTTTCGTGCTGCGCGACTTCGAAGGCTTCGCGATCCTTGGGCTCGCTCATGGTCTCACCTCTTCCCCATGGCTTGGGCGGCCTGCTGGACGGCCGCCAGGATGCGCGGGTAGGTCCCGCAGCGGCAGATGTTGCCGTTCATGAAGCGCACGATCTCTTCGGCGCTGGGATGGGGGTTGGCGCTCAGCAGGCCGGCGGCGGACACGATCATGCCGGAGGTGCAGTAAGCACATTGGAAGGCTTCCTGGTCGAGGAAGGCTTGCTGCACGGGATGCAGGCGGCCGTCCGGGGCCAGGCCTTCGATGGTGATGATCTTCCTTCCCACCGCCGCCGAGACCGGGGTACGGCAGGAGCGCACCGGCCGGCCGTCGAGCAGCACGGTGCAGGCGCCGCACTGCCCTTCGCCGCAACCGTACTTGGTGCCGGTCAATTGCAGGCGGTTGCGCAGCACCGAGAGCAGGCTCTCTTCGGGCGGAGCTTCCAGGCGCCGCTCCTCGCCGTTGAGCTTCAGGACGACAGCGCTCATGCCGGCCTCCAGGTTCGGGCGAACCCCAGATTATAGGCCGGCGGCGGCGCTCGCGGGAGACGCGAAGGGAGGGGCCCCAGGGCAAGGCTCAGCGGGCGGCGGCAGCGATCTCCAGGGCGGCGCAGCGGCTGATCTGGGCGGCGACCCCGAAGCGGCGGCGCTGGCGTGTCACCCGCACCACCTTGGCCTGGCAGCACACCCAGCGGCGCGCGAAGCGCTGGAGCCCGGGCGGCATCACCAGGATCAGGTCGATCTCTGCGCCTTTCTTCACTTGGGCGGAGGCAAAGAAAAAGACCCCGCCCGAACTGATGTCCTGGGTGGTGACGGTGGCGGTGGTGCGCCGGCGGCGGGCGCCTTGGCGCACCAAGGCGGGCAGCTTGAGCACCTGCCGCTCCGCCGACCGGCGTTCGCCCTGGCCCCGAGTCTTCACGGCATGGCAACCCTAACTAGGTCCGGCCCCCCAGGTCAAGTGGTTCCCGCAGAACCGGGCCGCGGCATCGCGTCACCAGCGCATGGTGACGCAGGTCACCGCCCCTTGGGAGGGTCTCGCCTAGTCTGGAGGAGGACGGGATCCGCCCGCCCGTGGAGAAGAGCGATCATGGCTTACGTCATCACCGACACCTGCATCAAGGACGCGCTGTGCGTGGATGTCTGCCCCGTGGACTGCATCCATCCCAAGAAGGACGAGCCCAAGTTCGAGGCCGAGACCCAGCTCTACGTCGATCCCAAGGAGTGCATCGACTGCGGGGCCTGCGTGCCGGCGTGCACCTCGGACTCGATCCACCCGCTGGACGACGTGCCCGAGGACAAGAAGGAGTTCATCGCCAGGAACGCCGCCTACTACGCCGTCTGAGAGCGGCGGCTCGACGGGCGCGGCCTTTTGCGCTACTCTCGAAGCCCCCGCACAGACGGTTGCGGGACGAGGTAGCGCACCCTCATGTCGGCCACTTCCGACCCTCTCGCCGAGAAAGTGATGGCCCTGATCGCGGCCGTCAAGCGCATTCCCCGGGAACAGGTCTCCCTGGACAAGAGCTTCGAAGAGCTGGGCATGGATTCGCTCGACAACATGAACCTGCTCTTCGAGGTGGAGAGCGCTTTCAACATCAACATCCCCGACGAAGAAGCGCGCGCCATCCGCACGGTGCGCGAGGTAGTGGATGGGGTCCGCAAGCTGGTGGAGGCGGCGTCCGGGGCGGGAGCACCCTCGCAGCCGGCGGCCGCGCCGGAATAGATCGTGGCCGGGCGGCGCGTGGCCATCACCGGGCTGGGCGTGTTCTGCGCTCTGGGGAGCGATCTGGAGGAGACCTGGAGCGCGCTGCGCGCCGGCCGCTCCGGCATCGGCCCCATCACCGCGGTCGACACCAGCCAACTGCGCTTCCAGAACGGCGCAGAGATCCGCGGCTATGATCCTGCCCGGCATTTCCAGGGCAACCAGGCCGACTTTCTCGACCGCTTCGCGCAGTTTGCCGTGATCGCAGCGCGCGAGGCGGTGCGCGATTCCAGGCTGGCGCTCTCTCCTGCCCTGCTCGAAAACGCGGCGGTGGTGACCGGCTCCTGCGTGGGCGGACAATGCAGCCAGGATGAAGGCTTTGTCGGGCTGTACAAGAACGGCTCGCCGCGGGTGCATCCCCTGACCATCCCGCGCACCATGTCCAATGCGGGCGCCAGCCAGGTGGCGCTGGAGTTCGGCATCACCGGGCCGGCCTTCAATCTCTCCACCGCCTGCTCTTCCTCCAACCACGCCCTGGGACTGGCCCTGCAGATGGTGCGCAGCGGGCAGGTGGAGCTGGCCATCTCCGGGGGCTGCGAAGCGCCGTTCAGTATGGGCTTCCTCAAAGCCTGGGAGGCGATGCGGGTAATCGCTCCCGACACCTGCCGGCCCTTCTCGAAAGACCGCAAGGGGATGGTTCTGGGGGAAGGCGCGGCCATGCTGGTGCTGGAGCCGCTGGAGGCGGCGCAGGCGCGCGGGGCCCGCATTTATGCCGAGCTGGCGGGATTCGGCATGTCCTCCGACGCCCACCACATCACCCAGCCCAGCGTGGAAGGCCCGGCCAAGGCCATGCGTGCAGCCCTGCGCGACGCGGCGCTGCGCCCCGAGGAGGTCGGCTACATCAACGCCCACGGCACCGGCACGCCGGCCAACGATCCTACCGAGACGCGTGCCATCCGCGCCGTCTTCGGCGAGCACGGGGGGCGGCTGGCGGTCAGCTCCACCAAGTCCATGCACGGGCACGCGCTGGGAGCGGCGGGAGCGCTGGAGGCGGTGGCCACGGTCATGGCGCTGCGCGAAGGTGTGCTGCCGCCCACCGCCAACTTCACCACCGCCGACCCGGAGTGCGATCTGGACGTGATCCCCAACCAGGCGCGCGCGACGCAGGTGGAGGCGGCGCTTTCCAACTCCTTCGCCTTCGGCGGGCTCAATGCCGTGCTGGCCTTCCGCCGGTTAAACGCCTGAAGTTTCGGAATCCTTGGCGGATATGCGCCATCTAGGGAAGACGATGCGAGTGCGGCGAAGCGCGCGGATGCTCCCCCTCCTGCTGGCAGTCTGTCTCGCCGCGCCGGCGCTGGCCCAGGACAACTACGAGATCCAGGTCTACGGCTCCGACACCGTCCCGGCGGGCGCCACCATGCTCGAGTTCCACACCAACTTCACCTTCCAGGGGCGCAAGGAGGTCTCCGACGGCCTGCTGCCCACCGACCACGCCCTGCACGAGACCATCGAGATCACCCACGGCTTCAACGACTGGTTCGAGACCGGCTTCTACATCTTCACCTCGGGGCGCTCGGCGAACGGGTACCAATGGGTCGGCGACCACATCCGGCCGCGGGTGCGGGTGCCGGAGAAATGGCACTGGCCGGTGGGGTTGAGCCTCTCCACCGAGATCGGCTACCAGCGCCGCGAGTTCTCCCCCGACACCTGGACGGTGGAATTGCGCCCCATCGTGGACCGCACCCTGGGGCGCTGGTACCTGGCCTTCAATCCCACCTTCGACCGCTCCCTGCACGGCGAGAACGTGGAGCTGGGCTGGGAGTTCTCGCCCAACTTCAAGGTCAGTTACGACGTGAGCAAGAAAGTGGCGGTGGGGCTGGAGTACTACGGGGCGCTGGGACCGGCGGGCAATCTCGATCCCATCGACGAGCAGGAGCAGCAGATCTTCCCTAGCGTGGACTTGAACCTCTCGCCCAAGTGGGAGATCAACTTCGGGGTGGGCGTGGGCGTGACCCGCTCCACCGACCACCTGATCGCGAAGCTTATCCTGGGCTACCGCTTCGACCACCTTCCGTTCCAGCGGGCCGCGCATAAGCCGGCGCAGCCTCCGGCCGGCACACACCGGTACTGATCGGCAATCAGGCAGGCAATGCAGGAGGGACTAGCTCACGCCCTCGTAGGTGCGCACCGTGTTCTCGACTTCCCCGCCCTCCAGGCTGGCGCGCGAAGAAGCGCCGTACTCGAAGCCCTTGTCGAAGGCGTTGAGGTTCAATTCGCGGAAGGCGGCGGGGACGGAGTCGGCCACCGCCTGGCGCAGGGCCTCGGGACGCAGCAGCCCGGCCACCGCGCCGAAGAAGCCCACCATCACCACATTCAGCACCATGCGCTTGCCCAATTCCTCGGCCAGGCGGGTGGCGGGCACGCTGTGCACGCGCACGCCCGCGGGCAGGTCGGAGACCCGCACCAGGTCCTGCTCCACCACCAGCATGCCGTTCTCTTTCAGCTCCGGGGTGAAGCGGTTGTAGGCCTCCTGGGACATGACCACCAGGATGTCGGGGCGGGTGACGTAGGGATAGAGCACGGGCCGGTCGGAGAGGATGACCTGGGCGCTGCAGGCGCCGCCGCGGGCCTCCGGCCCGAAGCTCTGGGTCATGGTGGAGTAGCCGCCCTCGACCAGGCAGGCGGCCTTGCCGATCACGATGGCGGAGAGGATCACGCCCTGTCCGCCGAACCCCGCGATGCGCACCTCGGTCACTGGCATACCAGCTCCGCTTGCTCCACGAAGCGCTCGCCCAGCTCCGCGGCCAGTTGCTCGCGCATCAGGTCGCGGTAGTCGGGGCGCTCGCGATCCACGAACTTGCCCACGATGATCTCCCCCTGCTTGCTCAGCGCCACTTCGCTGGTGGGACAGCCGTTCTTGGTCTTGCTGTGCTCCTTGTAGAACTTCATGGTGTCGAGGCCGTCGCCCATCCGGTTGCGCCGCTGGTAGAGCGTGGGGCAGGGCGAGAGCACCTCGATGAAGCAGAAGCCTTTCTTCTGGAACATCTCGCCGATGGAGCGGGCGAGCTGGCGCACGTGGAAGGTGGTCCAGCGGGCCACGTAGACGGCGCCCGCCGCCTCCACCAGGAAGGGCAGGTTGAAGGCGGGATCGAAGCTGCCGTAGGGCGCGGTGGCGGTGATCACGTGCGCGGGGGTGGTGGGTGCGGTCTGGCCCCCGGTCATGGCGTAGATCAGGTTGTTGACGCAGATCACCTTGAGGTCGATGTTGCGGCGGGCGGCGTGGATGAGGTGGTTGCCGCCGATGGCGAACAGGTCGCCGTCGCCCGAGTACACCACCACGTCGAGCTTGGGGTTGGCCAGCTTCAGCCCGGTGGCGAAGGGGATGGCGCGCCCATGGGTGGTGTGGAAGGAGTCCAGCTTCACGTAGCCGGCCACCCGCCCGGTGCAACCGATACCCGAGACCAGGGCCAGGTTCTTCAGGTCCACCTTGGAGTCGATCAGCGCGCGGGTGAAGCAGTTCACCGTGGTGCCGATGCCGCAGCCCGGGCACCAGATGTGGGGCATACGCTCGGTGCGCAGGAAGGCTTCGACCGGGTTGGCGGCGGCGGTGGTCATCGGGCGGCCTCCACGATGGCGGCCAGGATGTCCTCGGGTCGGTGCACGCCGCCGCCGGCGTGGGTCACAGCGAGGGTCCGGGCGTGGCCCGCTGCCGCGCGCTCCACCTCGCGCACCATCTGGCCGAGGTTGAGTTCAGGGACCACGAAGGCCTTGGTCTTCAAGGCCAGCTCGCGCAGGCGAGCCTCAGGGAAGGGCCAGGCAGTGATCAAGCGGAAGCTGCCGACCGCAAGCCCTTGGGCGCGCGCCAGCTCCACCGCGCGCTGCGCCACCCGCGAGGTGATGCCGTAGGAAACCACGATGACCTGGGCGTCCTCGAGATCCTTTTCCTCGAAGCGCACGATGCGCTCCGCATTCTGTTGGATCTTGTTCTGCAGCCGGCGCACCAGCTTGTCCTGGGACTGCACGTTCATGTTGGGATAGCCGCGCTCGTCGTGGGTCAGGCCGGTGACGTGGAAGCGGTAGCCCTCGCCGGCGTGCGCCATCTCCGGCACCAAGTCGCCGTTGGGGGCGTAGGGCAGGTAGTCGTCCATGGCGCAGCGGGTGTGGCGCCGCGGCGTGACCTCGAGCTGCTCCGCCGGCGGAATCACCACCTTCTCCGTCATGTGGCCCACGCACTCGTCCATCATCACCATCACCGGCACACGGTAGCGCTCGGCCAGGTTGAAGGCCTCCAGGGTCAGGTCGAAACATTCCTGGGGAGAGTTGGGGCAGAGGGCGATGATCTCGTAATCGCCGTGGGAGCCCCAGCGCGCCTGCATCATGTCGGCCTGCGCCGGCAGGGTGGGCAAGACGGTGGAGGGCCCGCCGCGCTGCACGTTCACGAAGACGCAGGGCGTCTCGGTCATGGCGGCGTAGCCGATGTGCTCCATCATCAGCGAGAAGCCGGGGCCGGAGGTCACGGTGAAGGCCTTGGCGCCGCCCCACACCGCGCCCTGGATGGCGATGGAGGCGGCCAGCTCGTCTTCCATCTGGATGAAGATGCCGCCCACGGTGGGCACGCGCATGGCGAAACGCTCCACCACTTCGGTGGAGGGAGTGATGGGATAGCCGGCGGCGAAGCGGGCGCCGGCGGCCAGCGCGCCTTCGCAGCAAGCGTGGTCGCCGTCGAGGAAGTGGATGCCGGTGAGGACGCCGGCCGGGTCAGCGTGCATCGGCGGTCTCCTTGGCTTCGGCCTTGGCCTCGGCCGGGAGCTTCCAGCCGTGGATGGCGAAGTCGGGGCAGTACATGCCGCACAGGTCGCAACCCGAGCACTTCTCCGGCGCCACCATGTAGGGCGGGTGGTAGCCCTTGGAGTTGAAGGCGGAAGAGAGCGCCAGCACCTTGGTGGGACAGAACTCCACGCAGAAGCCGCAGGCCTTGCAGCGCTCCACCACGATGGCGACCGTGCCTTTTGCCATTGCCCTTTGTGTCCTTCGCCGGAGGGCCCGGCGTGACCTCAAGTATCGCGCCGCGGCGGGCGGCCAGGGAGTGATGCAGGTCACATCGGCGTGTGAGCGTTGAACCCGGCCCCACGAGGGGCCGGACCTCAGGCCGCCGCGGGCTTGTGCGTGGAAGCGGGCTTGCCCGACTCGGGCATCCCCAGCTTGCGCAGGAGGGTCATCATGGGGCACCAGTCGGTGAAGGCGGACTGCAGCAGGTTCAGCCCCACGAAGGCGGTGAACAGGAACCACCAGGGGCTCACCCAATAGCCCAGGGCCAGGGAGAGCAGGACAAAGAAGCCGGCGAGCAGGCGCAGGCTGCGTTCCACGGTGAAGCGCATGACATCCTCCTTGATCTTAATCGGCGGCGGCTGGAGTCACACCTTGTTGTGATCCGGGTGCCGGCACCGAACCTCGCTTGCTTCCCCGCTCGCTCAGGTAATAGAGGACGGGCACGGCTATGCGCGAGAGCAGCGTGGAGGCCACCTCGCCCGCCATCAGCGAAATGGCCAGCCCCTGGAAGATGGGGTCGAAGAGGATGACGCTGGCGCCCACCACCACCGCCGCCGCCGTCAGCAGCATGGGGCGGAAGCGCACCGCACCCGCGTCCACCACCGCCTCCTCCAGGCTCATGCCCTGCTGGCGGCGCAATTCGATGAAATCCACCAGGATGATGGAATTGCGCACGATGATGCCGGCGCCGGCGATGAAGCCGATCATCGAAGTGGCGGTGAAGAACGCCCCCAGCAGCGCGTGTGCCGGCAGGATGCCTACCAAGGTCAGGGGGATGGGCGCCATGATAGCCAGGGGCGTCTTGAACGACTTGAACCAGCCCACCACCAGCACGTAGATCAGCACCAGCACGGCAGCGAAGGCCAGCCCCAGGTCGCGGAAGACCTCCACGGTGATGTGCCACTCGCCGTCCCACTTCATGCTGTAGCGTTCGGTGCCGCCCGGCATGCTGGTGCCCATGTACTGGCGCACGTGATAGCCCTGGGGCAACTCCAGCTTCTCGATCTGCTGCCGCATCTTGAGGATGGCGTAGACCGGGCTTTCCTCCTGCCCGGCCACGTCACCGGTCACGTAGACCACGTTGCGCAGGTTCTTGCGGTAGATGCTGGTGTCGAGGGTGGTCTGGGTGACGTCGGTGATCTCGCCCAGAGAGACCTGGCTGCCGCCAGGGGCGGGAAAACGCAGGCTCTGGAGGCTCTCCAGCCCCGAGCGCTGGGGGCGGCTGAGCTGCACCTCGATGGGCACGTCCTCGCGCGAGGTCGGGTCGTGCAGCAGCCCCACTTCCCTGCCGCCTAGGGCGATGTCCAGGGTGCGGCTGACGTCGGCAGCGGAGACGCCATGCAATGCCGCCTTGTCCAGATCGGTCTTCAATTCGTAGCGGGTCTCGGGCGCCTCCACGAACCAGTCGGTGTCCACCACGCCCGGGGTCTCCTGGAAGACCTTCTTGATCCGCCCCGCGAGCTGGACCTGGCGCCGGAGATCGGGCCCATAGACCTCGGCCACCAGCGTGGCCACCACCGGCGGGCCGGGCGGCACCTCCGCCACCTGAATGCGCGCGCCGTAGGCGCGGGCGATCTTCTCCAGGCCGGGGCGGACGCGCTTGGCGATCTCGTGGCTCTGGGCGCTGCGCTGGTGCCGCGAGAGCAGGTTCACCTGGATGTCGGCCTGGTTGGCGCCGCGCCGCAGGAAGTAATGCCGCACCAGCCCGTTGAAGTTGTACGGTCCCGAGGTCCCGGCGTAGATCTGGCAGTTGATCACCTCGGGCTGCTGGGCCAGGTAGCGGCCCAGGGCCTGCGCCACCTGCGTGGTCTGCTCCAGGGTGGTGCCCTCGTCCATGTTGATGACGACCTGGAACTCGCTCTTGTTGTCGAAGGGCAGCATCTTGACTCGCACCAGCTTGAGCGGCACCAGCACCGCCGCCAGAAACAGCAGCACCACCACTCCGCCCAGGAAGTAGGTGCGCTTGCGGGAGTCGGCGATGAGCGGGTTCATCAACCGGCGGTAGAAGCGCGTGGTCCAGCCTTCCTTCTCGTGGACGGACTCGCCCGCCTGGGCATAGTGGCGCAGCAGGCGCAGCGCCGCCCAGGGCGAGACCACGAAGGCCACCAGCAGCGAGAAGACCATGGCCGCCGAGGCGCCCACGGGAATGGGGCGCATGTACGGTCCCATCAGGCCGCTGACGAAGGCCATGGGCAGGATGGCGGCGATCACGGTGAAGGTGGCGAGGATGGTGGGATTGCCGACCTCGTCCACCGCCTCCACCGCCACCTGCGCCAGCGAGCGCCCGCGGCTCGCGGGCAGGCGGAAGTGGCGCACGATGTTCTCCACCACCACGATGGCGTCGTCCACCAGGATGCCGATGGAGAAGATGAGCGCGAACAGCGTCACCCGGTTCAGGGTGTAGCCGTAGAGATAGAAGATGGCCAACGTCAGCGCCAGGGTGACGGGCACCGCCAGCAGCACCACCCCCGACTCCCGCCAGCCCAGGGCCAGCGCGATCAGCAGCGTGACCGAGAGCGTGGCCAGCAGCAGGTGCTTGAGCAATTCGTCGGACTTGTCCTTGGCGGTCTCGCCGTAGTTGCGGGTGACGGTGAGGTTCAGGTCGCGGGGCAGCAGGTAGCCGCGCAGCGCGTCCACCTTGGCCAAGGCGGCGTTGGCGATGAGGGTGGCGTTGGTGCCCTTGCGCTTGGCCAGCGTGATGGTGACGGCCGGGTAGTCCCGCGCCGAGGCGCCGTGAGGATCGCCCTTGCCACTGGCGAAGAGTACATAGTCGTGGGGCTCGGCGGGGCCGTCCTCCAGCTTCTCCACCACGTCGCGCAGATAGACGGGCTTGCCCTGGTGCACGCCCACCACCACCTGCTGCAGTTCCTCTACGCTGGAGAAGAAGGTCCCGGCCTCCACCTGGACCTCGCGGTTGTCGCGGGCGTAGCTGCCGGCGATGCCGCGCTGGTTGGCGGCCTGGAGCTGCCCAGCGATCGCGCCCGGGGTCAGTCCATAGGCGGCCAGGCGCTGGACGTCGAGCACCACCCGTACTTGCCGCGGCAGCCCGCCGATGATCTTCGTCTCCGAGACGTCATCGAGCTGCTTGAGCGTGTTCTCCAGCTCTCCGGCGATGCGCCGCAGGCGGTAGGCGTCGTAGTTCGGGCCCCACAGGGTGAGCGCCAGGATGGGCACGTCGTCGATGGAGCGCACCTTGATGATGGGCTGCGAGACCCCGGGCGGGATGCGATCGAAGTTGGAGTAGAGCTTGTTGTAGGTGCGGACGATCGCGTCCTCTTCCTTCTGCCCCACCTAGAAGCGCACGATCACCAGGCTCATGCCCGGGCGGCTGATGGAATAGACGTACTCCACCCCCGGCACCTCGCGCAGCAGCTTCTCCATGGGGATGGTGACGCGCTGCTCCACCTCCTGCGCCGAGGCCCCGGGCATCTGGACGAAGACGTCGAGCATGGGGACGATGATCTGCGGCTCTTCCTCGCGCGGTGTCTTCCACACGCTGAAGGCGCCCAGCAGGAGCGCCGCCGTGATGATCAGCGGGGTGAGCTTGGACTCGATGAAGGCGCGGGCGACGCGGCCCGCCAGGCGCAGTCCGTTCATGGACGCGCCTCGATGCGGCGGCCGTCGAGCTCGCGCGTGCCCGGCTCCAGCACCACGCGGTCGCCGGCCTGCAAACCGGAAAGCACCTCGATCTGTGCGCCGGCGGCGTTGCCCAGAGTGACGTAGCGCAGGCTGGCAACCTGGTCCGGAGCCACCACGTACACTCCCTGCAACTGCCCGCGCTCGATGACCGCGGTGCGCGGCACCAGGATGGCCTGCCGCTGCCCCTTGGTGAACTGCGCTCGCCCGAAGAGCCCGGAGCGCAGGCGGGCGTCCGCCGGCAGCTCCACCTTCACCGTGAAGCTGCGGCTGGCAGGATCGGCGGCAGGAACGATCTGCACCACCTTGCCGTTCATGGTCTCGTTGCCGAAGGCATCGAGCTGGACGGGGACGCTGTCGTCCAGCGTGACGCCGGCGATCTGGCTCTCGTCCACGCTCACTTCCAGGCGGAAGCGGCGGGTGTCCTCAACCGACACCAGGGTCGTGCCGGGCGTGGCCAGTGTTCCCACGTCGGCGTACTTGCCGGTGACCACACCATCAAAGGGAGCGCGGATGCGCGTGTAGCCTTCGGCGGTGCGCGCCTGGGCGAGCGCAGCCTCGGCCTGGGCCTGGGTGGCGCGGCTCATCGCGCGGCGGGCGGCCGCGGCCTTCTCCTGCGCCTGCACCTGGTCGAGCTCATGCGGGCTGACTGACTTTCTCTCATACAGCGCCTGGTAGCGCTGGAGCGTGCTGGAGGCCAGGACGTAATCGGCGTCGGCGGCGGCGATCTGCTGTTGGGAGGCGTTGGCGGCGGCGGAAGCTTGCTGCACCGCGGCGTGGGCCTGGGCGCCGTCGAGCGCCACCAGCACCTGTCCCCGGCGCACGCGCATGCCCGCCGTGACCGGGATGGCGACGATGCTGGCCACGATCTGGCTGGAAAGCTGGCTGCTTTGGATGGCGCGCACCGTGCCCACGGTCGCTCCCCAGTCGGGCACGGTGACCGGCTGGATGACTTGCACCTTCACGTCGCGCACCACGGGCGCGGCCGCCGGCGCCGCCTGCTTCTCGCCGGAGCAGCCGGCCAGGGTGGCGGCCAGGGCCAGGGTCGTGAGGATGGGAAGGCGCTTGTGATGGCTCATGGCGTCACCACGGGAGAATGAGAGTTGAGGGTGCCCTTGGCCAGTTCCAGCCCGGCGTAGCTGGTCTGCATCCGGTAGACGGCCTGCCAGTACTCGGCCTGGCTGCGGCGCGCCGCTTCCTGCGCGCGCAGCAGCTCGGTGATGGTGGTCAGCCCTTCCTGGTAGCGGTTCTGGCTGATGCGCAGGCTCTCTTCCGCCTGGCTCACGGAGGCGCGCGCCACCTCCACCTGCTGGCGGCTGGCGTCGAAATCGAGATAGGCGCGGCGCAGTTCGAGGCGCACACCGCTCTCCGCCGACTCGCGCAGCGCCGCCACCTTCTGCGCATAGGCCTTCTGCTGGGCCAGGGCGGCCAGCTTGGCTCCGCCCTGGAAGATGTCGAATTGCACTTCCACACCGCCCACCCAGTTGTTGCCGCCGCCTCCGGTGAAATGCGGGTTGTCGGTCTCCCAGCCCAGGAAAGCGTCGATGCGGGGACCGAAGGCGGCCTTGGCCGCGCTCACGCTCTTGCCCTGCGCGCTCTCTGCCAGGCGGAGGCTGTCGAGATCGGGTCGCTTCTCCAGCGCCTCACGCTCCAGCTCGGGCAGCGGGGCCAGGGGGAAGGAGCGCTCGGCCAGCGCCTCCGCGGGCTGGTACGCGGAATCGAAGGAAGTGCCCATCTCGCGATCGAGGCGGGCGCGCGCCAGCTCCACGTCGTTGCGCGCGCGAATGAGTTCCTGGCGGCGCTCGCCCAGCTCCACCTGGGCGCTGAGCAGGTCCGACTCCACGGTCATGCCCGTCTCGTAGCGGGCGCGGCTCTGGTCGAGGGTGGCCTGCGCCGTCGTGACCGCGTCCTCGGCCACCTTCTCCTGCTTGGCCGCCAGCAGCAGGCCGTCGTAGGCCTCGACCACACGGTAGACCAGCTCCTGCTCGGTGCGGTCGAGCTGGCGTCCGGCGGCCTGCTGCAGCTTGTGCGAGCGGCTGAGGTTGAGCCAGGAGGCGCCTGAGTCGAAGAGATTCCAGTCGACGGCGAAGCGGGTGACGAAGTTATTGATGGGCGGCGGCGTGTTCAGCACGGGCAGCGCAAGGTCGGCTGCGATGAAGCGCTGCTGGCGCAGTTTGGCGCTGAGCACGTAGATGGGGTCGTTGCCGCGCAGAAAGCTCTCGGAGAAGACCAGGTGGGGCAGCAGCGCCGAACGCGCCAGGTCGATGCCCGCACCCGCCGCCTTCTGGTCGGCGAGCGCGGCCTTGCGCACCGGGTTCTTCTCCAGCGCGATGTTGACCGCCTGCTCCAAGGTGAGCGGATTCTGGGCCCGCACGGGCAGCGCGGCCAGCAGCACCAGCAGGCAGGCCGCCGCCGGCACGGGTGAGAGGAAGCCGAGCGCGTGCCTTCGGTGGTTCATGACGCCGCCTCAAGCCGCGGTGGTGGCCGGCTGCTCCGCGGAGACGATCTCGTAGGTGGTGGTGAGCTTGGCGGAGAGCTTCACCATGGCTCCCACCGAGCAGTACTTTTCCTCGGAGAGGCGGATGGCCTCTTCCACGGCCGCGGGGTCGATGGCGTGCCCGGTGACCACGTGGTGGATGCGCACCTGGGTGAAGACCTGGGGCGGGCGCTCGGCCTGGTCGGCCGCGACCCGCACCTCGTAGCCGGTGACGTGCTGGCGCCGCTTCTGGCGCAGCACGGTGATGACGTCGAAGGCGGTGCAACCCGCCAGGCCCATGGCCACCAGCTCGATGGGCTTGGGCCCGGTAGCGCCGGCGGAGTCGTCGAGGATCAGGTAGTGGCCGCTGC
>DATIWW010000400.1:0-2206 GCA_035519175.1 Terriglobales bacterium | reverse complement strand
CCTCTTCCGCGCCCGCCCCATCCACACCGTCATTGCCGGCCCCACGCTGTGGGAGCTGGAGAAGGCGCCTGAGATCCTGCAGTGGTACCGCGAATTCATCCTGAAGGCTCCGGAGGATCTCAGCGGCTTCTTCGCTTTCCTGGTGGTGCCGCCGGCGCCGCCGTTTCCCGAAGAACTGCACGGCAAGAAGATGTGCGGAGTGGTGTGGTGCTACCTGGGGCCGCCCGCCAAAGCGGAGAAAGTCTTCGCTCCGATCCGCCGCGCACACCCGGCCGCGCTCGATCTGGTCGGCCCCATGCCCTTCCCGATGCTGACGAGCATGTTCGATGCGCTCTATCCCCCGGGGCTGCAGTGGTACTGGAAGGCCGACTTCGTCCGCCAACTCCCGGATGAAGCCATCCGCGAGCATGTCCGGTTCGGGAAGATGATCCCGACCATGTGGTCGACCATGCACCTGTACCCCATCAACGGGGCCACTCGCCGCGTACGCAAGGATGCCACCGCCTGGGCGTACCGGGACGCGAACTGGGCGGAGGTGATCGTGGGCGTGGACCGCGTTCCCGCGAACAAGCAGCGCATCGTCTCCTGGGCGAGAAGCTACTGGGAGGCGCTCCATCCCTACTCCGCCGGCGGGGCCTACGTGAATTTCATGATGGAGGAAGGGGAGGACCGGGTGAAAGCGACCTACGGCGGCAATTACGCGCGCCTGGCCAGGATCAAGGCAAAGTACGATCCGGAAAACCTGTTCCACATCAACCAGAACATCAAGCCCGCTGCGCGCGCGGGAAAGAAGCGCTGAGGCGGGCCTCCGCCTTTCTGGCCGCTAGGGCTGGCTGGGGCCGCCCGAAGTGCCGGCAGCGGCCCGCCCGGGTGTGGCGTAGTAGCCGCTGCGCGTGCGCACTTCCAGCTTGCTGAAGCCGTGCGCCTTGGCCGTGACTTTCACCGTGCGGAAGCCGCCGTCGCCCTGCGGCTTGGCGGGCTTGTAGCCGATGGTGTACTGGTTGCGGATGTCGCGGGCGATCTCGCGGGTGATGGCGTCCACCTGGGAGAGGTTCTTGGGAAAATAGGCGATGCCGCCGGTCTCCTCGGCCAGCCGCTGCAACGCGCGCTTGGCGCGGCGCGGGTGGTCCTCGCCCAGCAGCCCGATGGTGTACACGGTGGGGCTGTTCATCTCCTGCAGGCGGCGGATGGTCTGTTCCAGGTTGTTGCGGCTGGCGTTGTCCTCGCCGTCGGTCACTACCAGCAGCACCTTCTTATCGAGCTTCCCGCTGTTGAGCTGATCGGCGGAGGCGATGACGGCGTCGTAAAGAGCGGTGCCGCCGCGCGAGTCGATGTTTTCCAGCGCCTCTTGCAGCTTGGGAATGCTGCTGGTGAAGTCCTGGTCGAGCCAGTACTCATCGCTGAAGTTCACCACGAAGACCTCGTCCTGGGGATTGCTGGCGCGCACCAGGTTGAGGGCGGCCTGGTTGACGGCGGAGCGCTTCTCGCGCATGGAGCCGGAGTCGTCGATGACGATGCCTACGTCCACCGGGATGTCCTCGTGACGGAAGGAGGTGATGCGCTGCTCCTGGCCGTCCTCGAAGACGGCGAAGGCGTCGCGGTCCAGGGTGGTGACCAGGTGCTGGTGGTCGTCCACCACGGTGGCGTGCAGCACCACTTCGTCCACGTTCTTGCGGAAGACGAAGACGCCGTTCTCCTTGTCGGCGGCGGGCGCCTGGGCGGGAGCGGAGGCCGCCGGCGGCTGGGCGGGAGGAGACTGCGGGTCTTGCGCCCCCAGGGTCAACACCAGGCCGACGAGCAGGAGTCCCAGAAGCAGTCTATTGCGAAGGCGCATAGTACCCTGTTTTGGCATACACATGGAGCGGCGGCAGGCCCTTGGGTGGAAGCAACCTCACCTTGATCTTGTGCCACTTGCCGTCCTTGGGGGCGCTGGCGGGGCGGTAGCCGATCACGTACTGGTTGCGCAGCTCGATGCCGATCTTGCTGGCCACGTCCTCCAGCTCGTTGGCGTCATAGATGCGGAACAGTCGCCCCCCGGTCTCGCTGGTGATCTGGTCCAGCAGCACGGGACCGTATTTCTCCTCCGGGGTGGGCGGATTGGGTTCGAAGATGCCGATGGCGTAGATCTGGACGTCGGCCTCGCGCACCACATCGCGGATCTCGCTGTCGGTGTAGCGGCTGCGGTTGTCGCCGCCGTCGGAGATGA
>DATIWW010000399.1:0-4533 GCA_035519175.1 Terriglobales bacterium | reverse complement strand
AGGCGGGGGCCGGCGGCACCGCGGCGCCGTCGATGGAGTAGCTCTTCACCAGGCCCCAGTCGCCTCCCGGTCCCCAGTCGCGGTAGAAGGCGGAGTAGGGATAGGCCTTGAACCGGTCGGGATGCTGTTTCCAGTCGGGGTCGGCGTGCCAGATGCCGTAGGCGGTCTCGTACTGCTGCGCCTGCAGCGCGGCGAAGAACTTGTCCACCACGTGCTCCTCGGGCCAGTAACGGAAGTCCCACGCCAGGAAGGCCGCCACCAGGACGACAAAGGCGGCCACGCCGATCATCACCTTGCGGCGATGCTCGCGCCGCGCATCGTAGGGCGGCGCTTCGAAGAGGGTGGTGGGCATGGCGGGGTCCGTGCTCATACTACCAAAGACACCGCAGGATGGATTGTGTCATCGGGTGATCGGGTCATCGGGTCATTGAAAGCCAGCCATCCGAGGGCGTCATCCTGAGGCGCTTCGCGCCGAAGGATCTTGCGCGCACTGTCCACGATCTCCGCTGCGGTAGTCCTCCCGTGCGGCACGCGAGATCCTTCGCGGCCGAACGGCCGCTCCGGATGACGCCGTCATCATCTGGACCGGCCTTCACAGGCTGCGCTTGAACAGGGGCGTGGCGATGCCGATCATGAGCGTGGCGAAGAGCAGCAGGTAGAGCAGGTCGAAGCCGATGGCGGCGAAGCCCACTTCCTTGAGCAGCAGCGCCTTCAGCCCATGCACCGCGTAGGTGAAAGGATCCACCCGGGCGATCACCCGCAGCCACCCCGGGAAGGCCTCGATGGGGTAGATGGAGCCGGAGGGAAAGAAGAGCAGGGTGTTGAGGATGCCGAACATGGCGCGCGGCACCAGCGGGTCCTCCACCCGCACCATGAGCAGGAACATCATGGTATTGAAGGCCAGCGAGGTGACGGTGACCAGCAGCACCAGCCAGAGCAGCACCACGGGATCGAAGATGGCGCTCACCCCGGCGATGAGCGAGCCGATCACGGTGATGACCACGCCCGAGAGGATGGCCTTGAGCGTCCCCGCCAGGTTCAGGCCCATCACCAGCTCCAGCTTGGTGATGGGGGTGACCAGGTAGCCTTCGTGCACGCCGCGCGCCTTGTCGTCGATGTAGAGCATGCCCCCGCCGATCATCACCGAGACGAACATGGCCAGGGTGATGGAGCCGGGCAGCAGGTATTTCATGTACTCGATGTAGGGGTAGAGCTCGACGATCTCCAGCGAGATCTGCTGCACCATGCGGGGCTCGACCTGGGGCTCATTCAGCGCCTGGGTCAGCTCGGTGAGCTTCGACTCCAAGGTGGAGGACATGAAGTTGTCGCTGTTGTCCACCACCAGGCCGAGGCGGGGGCGGTTGCCGGCGTACACGTCGCGGGAGAACTGCGGGGGGATGATCACCGCGCCCGCCAGCTTGCCGTTGCGCACGTCCTCGGTCGCCTGCCGCTCGTCGCTGTAGTAGACGGGCTTCAGGGTGCGGGCGTTGGCCTGGATGGAGTCGAAAGCCTCGCGGATCTTGAGCGCCTGGGTGCCGCCGTCGTGGTCCACGATGGCCACGCGCGCGTCCTTGATCTTGCCCCCGAAGGCGTTGCCCAGCACGATGAGCTGCACCAGGGGAAAGACCAGCGACACCATCATCAGCGCCGGGGAGCGCAGGAAGCGGCGCATCTCGCGCTCCACGATGGCCCACACCCGGTTCATGGGCGCATCCCCGGGCGCGGGGGCATGACGAAGGCGTAGGCCTTGACCTGCTCGTCGCGCAGTTGCCGCCCGGTGAAGTGCACGAAGACGTCGTCCAGGGTGGTGCCGTGCACGGAGAGCGACTTCACTTCCACCCCCGCCTGCAGCGCCGCCTGCACCAGCTCGGTGGTGGTGCGCCCGGCGTCGTTGGAGAGGATGTGGTAGTGGTCGCCGCCCTGGGGCTGCACGTTCTGCACCCCGGAGAGCCGCTGCAGGCGAGCGTCCCAGCCGGCGGAGACGGAGCCGAAGTGCACCTCGATGACGCTGGCCCCGGGAATGCTCTTCTTCAGGGCCTCCGGCGAATCCAGGGCGACCAGCTTGCCGTGGTCCACGATGGCGATGCGGTCGCACAGCCGGTCGGCCTCGTCCATGTAGTGGGTGGTGATGAGCACGGTGAGCTTGCGCTGCTTCTGGATCGCGCCCAGCATCTCCCACACCGCCACCCGCGAGACCGGGTCCAGCCCGGTGGTGGGCTCGTCCAGGAAGAAGATGCGCGGGCTGTGCACCAGGCCGCGCGCGATCTCCAGGCGGCGGCGCATGCCCCCGGAGAGGGTTTTGGTGGGGGCGTCGCGCCACTTGGTGAGGTCCACCACTTCCAGCAGGTGGTCGATGTTCTTCCGGCGCTCCTCCGCGGGTACGCCGTAGAGCTTGGCGTAGATGTTCAGGTTCTCGTCCACGGTGAGGTCGAGGTCGCTGGTCATGGCCTGGGGGATCACGCCGAAGAGGCGGCGGGCCTGGTCGGCCTCGCGGCTCACGTCGTGGCCGGCGATGACGGCGCGCCCCGAGGTGATCTCGATGAGCGTGGTCATCATGCGGATGAGGGTGGACTTGCCCGCGCCGTTAGGACCCAGCAGGCCGAAGGTCTCGCCCTCGTGCACGGCGAAGGAGATGTCGTCCACGGCGGTGAAGTCGCCGAAGCGCTTGGTGATGTGCTCCACCGCGATGGTGACGGGCCCGTCGCCGCCGCCCTGGTTCACGATGGGGGCCACGCCGCTCATCGCTTCTCCGCCACCAGCTTGGAGGCCGGCACCAGCACCTCCGCCGTCATGCCGGGGAGGTACTTCTTCTGGGCATTGTCGATCTTGAGCTTGAGGACGATGGTCTTGATGTCGCGCTTCTGGCGATTGACGTCGCGCTGGGTGGCGAAGTCGCCTTCCGGAGCCTTGAAGATGACGCGTCCATCGAGCAGCTGGCCGTTGGGCAGGCGTACCCGGAGGACGTCGCCCAGGGCGATGTTGACCGCCTGGGTCTCGGGCAGGGGGGCGCGCACCCAGGTGTCGTTCAGGTCCACGATGGTGACGATGGCCTCGCCGGGGTTGACCACCTCGCCCTGGCGCGCCGCCCGCACCGAGACGATGCCGGAAACCGGCGCGTACACCTGGGCATAGGCGAGGCGGGCCTGGGCCTCGGCGCGCTGCGCCTGGGCGGCGTCCATCTGCTCCTGGGTGGCGGCTACGGTGCTGGCCGCGGCGTGCGCCTGGTGGGTGCGGGCGATGGCGGCTGCCAGCGCAGCCTGCGCGGCGCGTACCTGGTCCTGCAACGATTGCACCGCCGCCTGCGCCGCCTTGTAGTCGGCGTCGGCGTGGTCCTTGTCCTGCTGCGAGAGCACGCCCTGGGCGGCCAGCGAGGCGATGCGCCGCTGATCCACCTGCGCCTTCTCCAGGTTGGCCTGGGCCTGGCGCAACTGCGCCTGGGTCGACTGCACCAGGGCCTGCGCGTTGGCTACGTCGCTCGAGGTCGAGCCCTTGGTGCTGGCCTCCATGGCCTGGGTCTGGCCCACCTGGGCGCGCAGGCTGGCCAGGGTGGCGGCGGCGGCGGCTTCCTGCGCCTTCAATTCTGCCGAGTCGAGCACCGCGATCAGGTCGCCTTCCTTGACCTCGGAGCCTTCGTCCACGGTGAGCTTCTCGATGCGCCCCTGGATCTTGGCGCTGACGATGACCTGGTTGGCGTCCACCGTGCCCACCAGCACCAGGTTGCTGTTGCCGGCGGTGGAATAGAAGTAGTAGCCCACCGCGACCGCCAGGATGACGGCCAGCAGGATCAGGATCTTGTTGCGCGCGCTCATGCCGGCCTCCCTGCGGACGCGCGCCGTGGCCGGCCGTTGGCTTCGCGAAAAAGTGCGGCCGCGATCAGGTCGAGCACCGCGGCGCGCCGGGTCGCGACCTGCGCCGGAGCCAACGGGTCCTCCCCGCGCAGCAGCCGCATCAGCGGCGCGCTGCTGAAATAGAAGACGATCATCGAGATCACCGAGAACAAGAAGTGCTGAGGATCGACGCGACGGAATTCTCCCGAGTCCATGCCTTGTTGCATCACCGCGATGAGCCGCTGCGAGACGGGGCGAAAGTAGTTACGGGCCAGGCGGCGCAGGTGGGGAGAGCCGTGGCGGCCGGCGCGCATCATCTCGCGGCTGAGCAGGCCGGGATTGATGCCGGCGCCGGCCACGTAATCGAAGTGCGCCCCCGCCCAGGCCAGGATGGTCTGGCGCGGCCCCAGCCCCCGGTCGAGCACCGCGAAGATGCGCTGGCGCAGCCCGCTGAAGACGTGGTCCAGGGCGGCGCCGTAGAGCCGCTCCTTGTCGCGGAAGTAGTAGTAGAGCAGGGCCTTGTTGACCCGGGCGCGGCGGGCGATGGCGTCGATGCGGGCGCCGGCGATGCCTTCCTGGGCGAACTCGCGCACGGCCGCGTCCAGGATGGCGGCGCGGGTCCGCTCGGGCTGGCCGCGCGAGCCCCGGCGGGTCCTCTTCGCGATGGTGTTCGGGGAACGCATGATTTAACTAACCAGTTAGTTAT
>DATIWW010000398.1:0-7144 GCA_035519175.1 Terriglobales bacterium | reverse complement strand
GGTGGTCAAGCTCATCCCGCAGGAGACCGCCAAGCGCTACCAGATCCTGCCGCTGAGCCGCGTGGGCGCGTCGCTGACCATCGCCATGGTGGACCCCACCAACGTCTTCGCCATGGACGACATCAAGTTCATGACGGGATTCAACATCGAGCCCGTGGTGGCGTCGGAGAGCGCCATCATGGAGGGCATCGAGAAGGCTTACGGCGCCGGCGACCAGGAAGACGATATGGAGAAGGTCATGGCGTCGATCGGGGAGGTGGCCGACACCGATGTCGAGTTGCAAAACGAGGAAGAAGATCTGGCCCTGGCGCAGTTGGAGAAGGCGGCCGACGAAGCTCCCATCGTGAAGCTGGTCAACCTGATCCTCACGGATGCGGTCAAGCGTGGCGCCAGCGACATCCACATCGAGCCCTACGAGAAAGAGCTGCGCGTGCGCTTCCGCATCGACGGCATGCTGCAGTCCATCATGAACCCGCCCATCAAGCTCAAGGACGCCATCACCTCCCGCGTCAAGATCATGGCCAAGCTCGACATCAGCGAGAAGCGCCTGCCCCAGGACGGCCGCATCATGCTCAAGATGAACGTCTCGGGGAAGAAGAAGACGCTGGACTACCGGGTCAGCACCCTGCCCACCCTCTGGGGCGAGAAGATCGTCATGCGCCTGCTGGACAAGGAGAACCTGCGCCTGGACATGACCAAGCTGGGCTTCGAGTCGGAGTCGCTGGTGAAGTTCGAGAAGGCGATCCTGAAGCCCTACGGCATGGTGCTGGTGACCGGTCCTACCGGTTCGGGCAAGACCAATACGCTCTACTCCTCCATCGCCCGCCTCAATACTCCCGACACCAACATCATGACCGCGGAAGACCCGGTGGAGTTCCAGCTCACCGGGGTCAACCAGGTGCAGATGAAGGAGTCCATCGGGCTGAACTTCGCCGCCGCCCTGCGCGCCTTCCTGCGGCAGGACCCCAACATCATCCTGGTGGGTGAGATCCGCGACTTCGAGACCGCCGAGATCGCCATCAAGGCCGCCCTCACCGGCCACCTGGTGCTCTCCACCCTGCACACCAACGGGGCGCCGGAAACCATCAGCCGCCTGATGAACATGGGCATCGAGCCCTTCCTGGTGGCCACCTCGGTGCACATGATCGTGGCCCAGCGCCTGGTGCGGCGCATCTGCAAGGACTGTGGCGAGGTGGTCGAGATCCCCTACCAGAGCCTGATCGAGGCCGGCTACGGCCCCGAGGAAGCCAAGACCGTCAAGATCAAGAAAGGCAAGGGCTGCCAGACCTGCAACAACAGCGGCTATAAAGGCCGCTGCGGTCTCTACGAGGTGATGGAGATCGACGACGAGATCCGCGAGCTCATCCTGGTCGGGGCCTCCGCCGTCGAACTCAAGAAGAAGGCGGTGGAGCGCGGCATGATCACCCTCCGCCGCAGTGGGCTCATCAAGGTCATGAACGGCGAGACCACCCTGGAAGAAGTGGCTCGCGAAACCGTTCACTAACGCTGGAGAAGAAGGGAAGAGTGGGGCATGGCAACCACGACGCTAAGCGATCTGCTGAAGAAGATGCTGGAGATGAGCGGCAGCGATCTGCACATCACTACCAACTCGCCGCCGCAGGTGCGGGTGCACGGCCACCTCACTCCCCTGGACATGCCGCCGCTGACGCCCGCCGAGACCAAGCAGCTGGCCTACAGCGTGCTCACCGACGCCCAGAAGCACCGCTTCGAGGAGAACCTGGAGCTGGACTTCTCCTTCGGCCTCAAAGGCCTGGCCCGCTTCCGCGGCAACTGCTTCAACCAGCGGGGCGCGGTGGCCGCCGTCTTCCGCGTCATCCCCTTCGAGATCAAGTCGTTCGCCCAGCTCGGTCTGCCCCCGGTGGTCTCCCGGCTGTGTGAGAAGCCGCGCGGCCTGGTGCTGGTGACCGGGCCCACGGGCTCGGGCAAGTCCACCACCCTGGCGGCCATGATCGACAAGGTCAACGGCGAGCGCCACGACCACATCATCACCATCGAGGACCCCATCGAGTTCGTGCACCAGAACAAGAGCTGCCTGGTGAACCAGCGCGAAGTGCACTCCGACACCAAGGGCTTCACCGAGGCGCTGCGGGCGGCGCTGCGCGAGGACCCCGACGTGGTGCTGATCGGCGAGATGCGCGACCTGGAGACCATCGAATCGGCGCTGCGCATCGCCGAGACCGGCCACCTGACCTTCGCCACCCTGCACACCAACTCGGCGGCCTCGACCATCAACCGCATCATCGACGTTTTCCCCTCGCACCAGCAGTCGCAGATCCGCGCCCAGCTCTCGCTGGTGCTGGAGGGGATCCTCTGCCAGGCGCTGCTGGCCAAGCCGGGCGGGCAGGGGCGGGTGATGGCCATGGAGATCATGGTGCCCAACGCCGCCATCCGCAACCTCATCCGCGAAGACAAGATCCACCAGATCTACTCCGCCATGCAGTCGGGCCAGGACAAGTTCGGCATGCAGACCTTCAACCAGTCTCTGGCCACGCTGTACTTCCAGAAGCAGATCTCGCTGGAGACGGCCCTGCAGCGCTCTTCCATGGCGGACGAATTGCAGGAGATGATCAACCGCGGAGCGGGAGTGGTTTCCAAGTCGCCGGTGGCGGCGGGAGTGCGCAAGTGATTCGGGCCAGGACGGGAAGGGTGAGGGAACGCGCCAGATCGGCAGCTTAACGGAGGTCGACCATGCCAGTCTTCACGTTTACCGGTAAGAGCGCAACGGGCGAGAAGGTTACCGGAGAACGCGCGGCGGAGAACAAGCAGGTGCTGGCCGCTCAGCTTCGTCGCGAGCGCATCAACGTCGTCAACATCAAGGAGAAGGGCAAGGAATTCTCCCTGCCCACCTTCGGTTCGGGCAAAGTGAAGGCCAAGGACGTGGCCATCTTCTTCCGCCAGTTCTCGGTCATGATCGACGCTGGCCTTCCCCTGGTGCAGTGCCTGGAGATTCTGGCGGCCAACCAGGAGAACCTGGCCTTCCAACGCTGCCTGACCGGGGTCCGGACCACGGTCGAAGGAGGCGCCACCCTGGCCAACGCCATGCGCGCCTATCCCAAGATCTTCGACGACCTGACCACCAACATGATCGAGGCGGGCGAGACCGGCGGTATTCTGGACACCATCCTGCAGCGCCTGGCCGCCTACGTGGAAAAGGCGGTCAAGCTGAAGGCCGCGGTCAAGTCGGCCATGGTGTACCCGGTCTCGGTCATCAGCATCGCCGTGCTGGTGGTGGGCGCGCTGCTCAAGTGGGTGGTGCCCATCTTCGCCAACCTCTTCGTCGGTCTGGGCGTGGCCCTGCCCCTGCCCACCCGCATCACCATCGGGCTCAGCCACTTCGTTGGGGCCACATGGTGGGTGTTCATCCTGGTGCTGATCGGCTCCTGGTTCGGGATCAAGTACATCCGCAAAGAGCCCAAGGGACGCCTCTTCTTCGACAAGATCCTGCTGAACCTGCCAGTCCTGGGCATGCTGCTGCGCAAGATCGCGGTGGCGCGCTTTACCCGCACCCTGGGCACCCTGATCACCTCCGGCGTCCCCATCCTGGAGGGCCTGAGCATCACCGCCCGCACTTCCGGTAACGCCGTCCTGGAAGCGGCCCTGATGAAGGTCCGCAAGGCGATCGAGGAAGGCCGCACCATCGTCGATCCGCTGCGCGAGAGCGGCGTCTTCCCCAACATGGTGACGCAGATGATCGGCGTGGGCGAGGCCACCGGCGCCATGGACGCCATGCTGCAGAAGATCGCCGACTTCTACGAGGACGAAGTGGACACGGCCACCAAGGACATGCTGACCTTGCTGGAACCGATCATGATCGCCTTCCTGGGCGTGGCCGTGGGCGGCATCGTCATTTCGCTGTACATGCCGCTGTTCTCCATGATCGGAAAACTCGCAGGGTAGCGAGCTCCCCCGATCCTTTGGCCGGCCGGCGCGGCCCTGGGCCGCGGGGGCGGGTCTGTGTTGAGGCCGACGGGCCGCGGAGAGCCGCCAAGCATGGCTACGGAATCCAAACAGCGCACCTGGCTTATCTGGCTGGTCAAGGTGCGCATCTTCGTCATCCTCTTCCTGGTGGGCATCGAGCTGGCGGTCACCCGCCTCACCCCCACCAGCATCCCTGAGGGCAGCTTCTTCGGCGTCATCGTGCTCTGGTTCGCGGTCTCGCTGTTCTACGCCCTTCTGCTTTCCCTGTGGAACGACGACCAGATGCACTCCCGCCTGCAGATCCTCACCGACCTGGCCTTCGCCACGGTGGTGGTCTACCTCAGCGGAGGCAGCGAGAGCTACTTCAACTTCGTCTATCCCCTGGTCATCCTCATGGCCAGCATCCTGCTCTCCCGTGCCTGGACCTACCTCACTGCCGCCCTCGCCTTCATCCTGGTGGGGGCCATGCTGGAACTCTCCTACTTCGAGGTCATCCGCTCGTATTCCACGCTGCGCCCCGACATCAAGTCGCTGCAGGCGACCATCTTCATCAACCTCTTCGCCTTCGGGGCCATCGCCTACCTCTCCAGTCAGTTGAGCACCAAGCTGCGGCAGACCGGTGTGGAACTGGAGCAGGCCAGCGGCGCCCTGGAAAACCTGCAGGCCCTGCACGAGAACATCATCTACTCCATGCGCGGGGGGCTGATCACCACCGACCTGGATGGCCGCATCAAGGTGCTCAATGCCGCCGGCGAACAGTTGCTGGAGCGCAGCGCCGCCGAGGTCTTCGGCATGCGCATCTCCGAGCTCTTCCTGGACCGGCTGCCGGACGTGGAGTCCTCGGCGGCGCACGGCGAGGTGCGCGCCACCACCCCCACCGGGGAGGACAAGACCTTCGGCGTGACCGTCTCCGCTCTCAACATTGCCGACCGCGGGCTGGTGGGCTACGTCTATACCTTCGATGATCTGACCGAAATGCGGCGGCTGGAGCGCGAGGTGCGCATGCGCGAGCGCCTGGCCGCGCTGGGTCGCATGGCCGCGGGCATCGCCCACGAGATGCGCCAGCCTCTCTCCGGGATCGCGGGCTCGGTCAAGGTCCTCTCCGGGATCTCCGCCCTCAACGAGGACGAGCGCCGCCTGATCGACATCGTGGTGCGGGAGACGGTGCGGCTCAATGAGATCATCAGCGACGTCCTCGACTACACCCGCGAGAAGAACTACCGCGTCGCTCGCCTCGACCTGGTCCCGCTTCTCAAGGACACACTGACCCTGCTGGAGAACCGCCCGCCGCAGGAAGGAGCGCCCTTGCGGGTGGTGCAGCGCATCCAGGTGGAGCACGCCTACTCGGTGGTGGACGGCGACCGCATGAAACAGGTCTTCTGGAACCTCTGCGAGAACGCGGTCCGGGCCATGCCGCGCGGGGGGACGCTGACCGTGTCGCTCGACCCCGGCCACGACACCTGGCTCATCAGCATCGCCGACACCGGCAGCGGCCTCACGCTGCCGCAGATCGAGAAGATCTTCGAGCCCTTCCAGTCGCAGTTCGAAGGCGGCACCGGGCTGGGACTGCCCATCATCTACCAGATCGTGCAGGCGCACGAAGGCAAGATCTGGGTGCGCTCGGCGCCCGGGCAGGGCGCCGAGTTCGTGCTCGAGCTGCGGCAGGCGGAGGCGGAGCCCGCCAGCTCTCCCGCCGCGCCCCGGGAGCGAGCGCAGGTGGCCCGTGGCTAGCATCCTGGTCTGCGACGACCATCGCGCCATCTGCGAGGTCCTCGACATCGCCCTGCGCAAAGAAGGCCACCGCGTCGAGACCGTCGGCTCCGGGGACGCGGCGCGCAAGAAGATCGACGGCGCGCTCTACGACGTCATTGTCACCGACATCAAGATGCCCGACGTCGACGGCATCGCGGTGCTGCGCCACGCGCACCAGGTCTCGCCCGACTCGGCGGTCGTGCTCATCACCGCGGTCGACGACCTGGAAGCCGCCATCCAGGCGGTGCGGGCGGGCGGGGCCTTCGATTACCTGCGCAAGGGGCCCTCGCTGGTGGAGGAGGTGCGCCTGGCCATCGGGCGGGCCCTGGAGCGCAGCGCCCTGCGCCGCCAGAACTTCGCCTACCGCCGCGACGCCGCCAGCTTCAACTCTTTGGACCACATCATCGGCTCCGACGGCGTGATGGAGAAGCTGAAGCAGACCATCCGCAGCGTGGCCTCGACCGCCAGCACCATCGTGGTGCAGGGCGAGAGCGGGACGGGCAAGGAGCTGGTGGCCCGCGCCGTGCACGCCTGCTCGCCGCGCGCCGCCGAGCCCTTCGTCTCCGTCAACTGCGGCGCCTTTCCTGAGACCTTGCTGGAGAGCGAACTGTTCGGCTACGTCAAGGGCGCCTTCACCGGGGCGCTGCAGAACCGCCGCGGGCTCTTCGAGGTGGCCGACGGCGGCACCCTGTTCCTCGACGAGATCAGTGAGATGAGTCTGGGCATGCAGGTGAAGCTGCTGCGGGTGCTGCAGGAACGCTCGCTCCGCCCGGTGGGCGCGGCCGAGGAACGGGCCATCGACGTACGCGTCATCGCGGCCACCAACAAGGACCTGGAATCCCAGGTGACCCAGGGCAACTTCCGCGAGGACCTCTACTACCGCATCAGCGTGATCCCCATCAAGGTGCCGCCGCTGCGCGAGCGCCGCGCCGACATCCCCCTGCTGGCCAGCCACTTCCTCAAGAAGTACGCCCCGGCGGCGGGAAAGAGCATCCTGCGCATCTCGGCGAAGTCCTTGGAGGACCTCGCCAGCTACGACTGGCCGGGCAACGTGCGCGAGCTGGAGAACGCGGTGGAGCGCGCGGTCGCGCTGGAGACCAAGGACGAGCTGCAGGTGGAGCTTCCGGCCGAGCGCCTGCAGACGCACGCCCTGGCCGCAACCGCGGGCGGTCCGGGAGCCGTCTGCCTCTCCGTCCCCACGGAGGGGCTGGACCTGGAGAACTACGTCGCGGAGATCGAGCGCTCGCTCATCCGCTCGGCCCTGCGCCGCTCCAACGGAGTGCAGACCCGCGCCGCCGAACTGCTCAAGCTCAGCTACCGCTCCTTCCGCCACCTGATCAAGAAGTACAACCTCTAAGGGCAGGAGTCGGGGATCAGGAGTCAGGAGTCAGCGAAACCAGCCTGGGAAGACACTGACTCCTGACTCCTGACCCGTGACTACTTTTTCTTCAAC
>DATIWW010000397.1:0-4338 GCA_035519175.1 Terriglobales bacterium | reverse complement strand
CCGGCGGGGGCCTACAAGGTCGCCATCAAGGTGCATGACGGGGTCAGCAATCGCGACGCCGAGTTCTTCCCCGGCTTTACTTTGGAGGCCCCGGCGGTAGCGCCCGCCAGCCAGCTCGAGGTCCGCGACTTCCAGTTCGCCGCCGCGCAGGACGGCCCCGCGCTCACCCCCGCCGTCTTCCAGCCCGGGCAGACCGTCTACTACCGCTTCTCGCTCTTTGGCCTGCAGTTCAGCCAGGACAAGTGCAACCTGCACATCGCCTTCAAGTTGCTGGGGCCGAATGGGGACACCCTGCTCGACCGCCCCGACTGGGACACCACCGAAGACAGCTTCCCTTACCACCCGGCCAGCTTCAACATCCCCTACCAGGGCCACATCTCGCTGCCCTCCGACGCGGCCAAGGGCAGCTACACGCAGCAGTACGTGGTCAACGACAAGGTCGCCGGCAAGACTTTCCCTTATGAGGCGAAGTTCGAAGTGAAGTGACTACTTGCCCTGGGGGGAAGGCCCGGGGGCGTTGAGCAGTCCGTAGGTCAGGTCGGCGAGCGAGATGGAGGAGTAGTCGCGGGTGGTGACGTCCACCACCGCCTGCCCGATCAGGCGGGTGCTGGCCACCGAGTGCATGTGCACCGGGAAGGTGAAGGTGCCGAAGTCGGCGTATTCCTGCACGAACTCGATCTTCTTCACCCAGAACGAAGGCGACTTCACGATCACGCCCTCGGCCCGCCGCAGCCCCCCGGTGAAGACGTCCAGGTAGATCTTGCCCTTGAAGAGCCCTGGGCGCTTCTGCCGCGGCTTGACCTCGTAGACGTAGGTGGGCTGGCCGTCCACCTGCTCCGTGCCCTTGTAGCTGAACTTGTAGTTGTCGGGGCTGATGGCGGTCAGGGCGCTCTCGCCCTTGGCCACGTGGTCCACCTCCGACTGCAGCAGTCGGGTGATCACGTTGGACTTCACGAAGCCGTCGCCGCTGTACTTGACCGCCTTGAACTTCAGGCTGTTGGGCGCGGAGTAGTGGCGGGTGAGCTCGAACTCGCCCTGCTGGAAACTCTGCGGGAGCTCGGCGCGGATGGTCGTTGCCGCCGAGTACTCCGCCAGGTACTGGGCCTGGGCCTGCAGCTTGCGCTGGTAGCACTCCAGCGCCAGTGGCGGGGCCAGGCGCACGGCCGCGCTGGGCGGCACCAGCTCCAGAGGAGCCTGGCGCACCGGCAGAACCAGGTTGGTGCTGGGCTCCGGCAACCGGCGGGGCAGCTCGGAGCGCAGGCTGGACGGCCCTTGAGCCAGGATCACCCCGGGCGTGCAAAGCGCCCACACCAGCGCCGCGATGGCGAGTATCTGCTTTCGCATGTTTCTCTTGTGTTTCTTTTATACAGGAGCCGGGTGGATCAGGGAAGTGACGGAGGTAACTTTTTATTCGTTGGCAACGACTAATTCTGCGGTGGGCGGGAACTCTTCCCCAGCCCACGGCATCCAAAGGTAGTAGTCAACGCACGATGCCCTGGTGATCCGTCACCCGGGCCGCTCAGAAGGCCGCAAACCGGCGGCTTTCTGGGCCCCTTCGGGGCTCCTTCCCTCGGCCTGCCCCACGACCGGCGAAACCAGGCTGCGCGGTACACTGGTCGGGCATGAAATCCGTCATCGTCGGCACTGCGGGGCACATCGATCACGGGAAGACCGCCCTGGTCAAGGCCCTGACCGGCATCGACGCCGACCGCCTGCAAGAGGAAAAGCGCCGCGGCATCACCATCGACCTGGGCTTCGCTCACCTGGAATTGCCCGGCCCGGAGGGCGAGGGCCTGCGCCTGGGCTTTGTGGACGTCCCCGGGCACGAGCGCTTCGTGCGCAATATGCTGGCGGGGGTGGGCGGCATCGACCTGGTGCTGCTGGTGGTGGCCGCCGACGAAGGCATCAAGCCCCAGACCCGCGAGCACTTCGACATCTGCCGCCTGCTCGACCTCCGCCGCGGCCTCACCGTGCTCACCAAGGCCGACCTGGTGGACCGCGAGACCCTGGAGGTGGTCCGCCTGGAGGTGGAGGAGTTCCTGCGCGGCTCCTTCCTGGATCCGGCCAGCGCCCCTATCGTCCCGGTCAGCGCCCTCACCGGCGCCGGGCTGGGGGACCTGCGCCGCGAGCTGGCGCGGGTGGCCGCGGCGGCCGCCGCCAAGGACGCCGCTTCCCCCTTGCGCCTGCCCATCGACCGCGTCTTCAGCATGAAGGGCTTTGGCACGGTGGTGACCGGCACGCTGGTTTCGGGCTCGGTGAAGAAGGAAGAAGAGGTCGAGCTCTTCCCCAGCGGGCAGCGGCCGCGGGTGCGCGGCGTCCAAGTGCATAACGCACCGGCGGAGCAGGCGGTGGCGGGGGAACGCACCGCCCTGAACCTGGCCGGCGTGGAGAAGGACCAACTGGCCCGCGGCATGACCCTGGCCGCTCCCGGGCTCTTCCGCCCCACGCAGCGATTGGATGTGTCGCTGGCGCTGCTGCCCTCGGCGCGCCTGCTCAAGGACCGCGCCCGCGTCCACTTCCACGCCTACACCGCCGAGACCGTGGCCGAGGTCGTGTTCCACGGGGCGCGGCAACTGGAGCCCGGGGGCTCGGGTTTCGCCCAGCTTCGGCTCGCCGCACCCACCCTGCTGCTGCCCGGCGACCGCTTCATCCTGCGCCAGTTCTCTCCGGTAGTGACCATCGGCGGCGGAGTGGTGCTCGACGCCGAGCCGCTGCCCAGGCAGGAGGACCGCGCCGAGTTCCTCGCCACCCTGGCCGGCGGCGACCCGGCCGAGATGGTGGTCGCGCGCCTGGCCCGCCGCGGACTGCAAGGCCTGGAGCTGCGCGGCCTGGCGGCGGAGATGGGCTGGCCACAGGAGCGCGCCCTCGCGGTGGTGGGCCCGCTGGAAGCCGTCCATCGCATCGTCCGCCACGGCGACCACCTCACCGACGTCCCCGCCTACGCCGCCGCCCGCAAGCTGGTGCAGAACGCCGTCGCCGATTTCCACGTCCGCAACCCCCTGGTCGCGGGCATCAGCAAGGAAGACCTGCGCGTGCGCTGCGGCATCCCGGCGGCGGTCTTCCAGGGCGTGCTGGAAGCGCTCGTGCGCCAGCAGGCCATCGAAGTCCAGGGCGAGCAGGTGCGCCTGGCCGGCCGCGGCGTCGTGCTCAAGGACGAAGAAGCCGAGGCCAAGCAGATCATCGAGCGCGCCTTCTCCAGCGCCGGGCTGAAGGTGCCCTTCCTCAAGGACGTGCTGGCGGCGCTGCCGGTGGACCGCGCCCGCGCCCAGAAGATCGTCACCCTGCTGCTGCGCGACAAGGTCCTGGTCAAGCTCACCGAGGAGCTGGTCTTCCACCGCGATGCCCTGGCCGAACTGCGCCGCACGGTGGCCGCCGCCAAGGCCACCACGCCCAAGCTCAACGTCGCTCAGTTCAAGGACCTCACCGGCATCACCCGCAAGTACGCCATCCCGCTGCTGGAGTGGCTCGACCGCGAGCGCGTCACCCGCCGGGTGGGCGACGAGCGCGTGATCCTTTGACCACAGAGGACACCCTTCGACTTGGCTCAGGGCAGGCTCCGGACGCAGAGGTAAGAAGTATCATGCTGGCTGAGACTGGCAAGCTCGCCTGAAACTCGAAACGTGAAACCCGAAACTTCCATGCTGACCATCCGCCCCGCCACCGCCGCCGATGTCCCCCTGATCCTGGCCTTCATCCGCGAGCTGGCCGCCTACGAGCGCGAGCCCGACGCCGTGGCCGCCACCGAGGCCGACCTGCTGCGCGACGGCTTCGGCCCTCGCCCCGAGTTCCGCGTGCTCCTGGCCGAGTGGGAAGGCCGGCCCGCCGGCATGGCCTTTTTCTTCCACAATTACTCCACCTGGCAGGGGCGCCCCGGTCTCTACCTCGAGGACCTGTTCGTGCGCCCCGCCTTCCGCGGCAAGGGCATCGGCAAGGCCTTATTGGTGCACTTGGCGCAGATCGCGCGCCAGGAAAACTGCGGCCGCCTGGTCTGGCAGGTGCTCTCCTGGAACACTCCCGCCATCGAGTTCTACAAGTCGCTGGGAGCCGAGGCGCTGGACGAGTGGCGCACCATGCGGGTCACGGGCGAGGCCCTGGATCGCCTGGCGCGGAGCTAGCTTCCTCGCCGCAGATGCGCGCGGAGATTCGCGGATCCCGTTCTGGTTAACCACAGAGGACACAGAGGAATCTTGGGGGGATTAGTTCCTGCACTGACGTCTGCGGTCTGACGTCTGACGTCTATAATTCTGCGTAAATCCGCGTTGATCCGCGGCGAATTGAATTTCATGGAGAAGGTCCAAGTCATCGGCGCCGGCCTGGCGGGCAGCGAGGCGGCATGGC
>DATIWW010000396.1:0-2169 GCA_035519175.1 Terriglobales bacterium | reverse complement strand
TGCCGCGCACCTGTTGTTTGGAAGCGAGAGAGATTTCCTGAACGAGTTCGGCGGACTGGCGGACGACGCTGGAAATGGCGTCGAGAGCGCGACCTGCCTGATCGGCGAGTTGCGCGCCGCCTTCCACTTCCTTGGTGCCTTCCTCCATGACCACCACGGCCTCGTTGGTTTCCGCCTGGATGGCCTTGATGAGGGCGGCGATGTCCTTGGTGGCGTTGCGCGAGTGCTCGGCCAGCTTGCGCACCTCGTCGGCGACCACGGCGAAGCCGCGCCCGGCCTCGCCCGCGCGCGCCGCTTCGATGGCGGCGTTGAGCGCCAGCAGGTTGGTCTGCTCCGTGATGTCGTTGATCACGTTGATGATCTCCGAGATCTCCAGGGAGCGGTCGCCCAGCGACTTGATCTTCTTGGCGGTGGCCTGCACGGAAGCGCGGATGCGCTGCATGCCCTCCAGGGTGTCGCGCACGGCGCGGTTGCCCTGCTCGGCGGCGTCCAGGGCGCGGCGCGCCGCCTCGGCGCTGGCCTCGGCGTTGTTCGATACCTGCTTCATGGAGACCGTCAACTGCTCCACCGCGGAGGAGGTGTTGGTGATCTCCTGATCCTGCTGGGTGGCGCCCGTGGACATCTCCTCCGAAGCCAGCAGGATCTCGTTGGCGCTGGAGGAGACGTCGACGGCGGCCTTGCGCACCCGCTCCAGCACCTTGGTGAAGTTGTCGAGCATGTAGTTGACCGAGTCCACCACGTTGCCCAGGGCGTCGTTGGTGACCTTGCCGCGCAGGGTCAGGTCGCCGCGCCCGATCTGGCTGACGATGGTGAGGAAGTCGGTCACGCTGCGCTGCAGCGACTCCTGCGCCTCCTGGTTGAAGGCGGCCTTGGAAACCTTGTCGGCGCTGCGGTTGAGGTTTTCGGCGATGTAGCCGAAGTCGTCGGGGCTGTCGATCTGCACCTTGGAGCGGTAGTCGCCGGCGGCCAGCTTCTCGGAGTATTCGGCCAGCTCCTTCACCGGGCGCAGCAGCTTGCTGCCCAGCAGCCAGTACAGGATGAAGCAGACCACGACCATGACCGCCAGGCCGCCCAGCATGCGCACCCCGGAATCGCTAGACCCGCCGATGGCGTCGAGCATGTTCATGCCCTTGGCGTAGGCGCCGGCCCCGAAGCCCAGGGCGAAGACCACCAGCATGCCCACCAGGGTGGCGGCCACCAGGATCCACACGGTCGAACTCAACCGACCTTTCATAACGTCCTCCGAACTTCCATGCGCGGCGGGGCCGCGCCAAGCTGCTCGCTCAAATCACCGGGATGGGAAACGTCTGCGTCATGCGGCGCAGGTCCAACGCCAAAGCCAGCCGGTCCTCGTGGCGCAGCATGCCGCAGCAATGGGGCACGTCGCGCGGGGCCTCCTCCACCAGCAAGGGCTCGGTGGTCGAGTAGGTGCCGATGACCTCGTCGGCGGCGATGCCGATGCGCAGGTCCTCGTGGCCCTCTTCGCCGCGCAGCGAGGCCACGACCACGTTGCGGGGAGAGAGGTCCGGCCGCCGCCCCTCGGTGAAGGCGATGTCGATGACCGGCACGATCGAGCCCCGCAGGTTGAAGATGCCCATGAGGAAGCTGGGGACCAGCGGGACGCGGGTCACCGCGGGCCAGTCCACTACCTCCTCGACGTCGAGCACGGAGAGGCAGAAGCGCTCGCGCCCGGCGCGAAAGACGCAGTACTGCCGCTCCGGCGGCCGCTCTTCGAAAGCGGCTTCCGCCAGCGCCCCCGCTTCCGTCTCCGCCGGCTGGGGTTCGAGTTGGGGATCGTCGGGCATCTGTCAGTTCCCAGTTCCCGGTTTCCAGTTCCCGGTCATAAGAATTTCTGCACCGCGCCCAGCAGGTCCTCCCGGGTGAAGGGCTTGACCACGTAGCCGTCGGCCCCCTGCTGCTGGGCCCAGAACTTGTCGCTGGGGGTGTTCTTGGAACTCACCATCACCACCGGGATGCGGCTGTATTCAGTGTTGCCTTTCAACTCGCGGCAGACCTGGAAGCCGTTGCGCTGGGGCATGACCACATCCAAGAGGATGAGACCGGGCCGCTCCACGTCGATGGTCTGCTCGATGCGGGTGGGATCGTTGATGGCTACCGAGGGATACCCCGCCTCCTGCAGAAGCGCCTGCATCAGCTTGATCTCGGCCG
>DATIWW010000395.1:0-3225 GCA_035519175.1 Terriglobales bacterium | reverse complement strand
CGAGGAGAGGTTTGGCGCCGAGGCGGGGAGGTTGTGCGTCCGCAGCGACGGTGAAATCGTGATTCGACAACGCGCTACTGACGAACTGCCTGCCCTGACGAACCGCGTCTACAGCCGCTAACAGTTCGTCAGCATCGACTTTCACAACGTAGCCCAGCGCCCCTAAGCGGAGAGCTTCTCTTACCACGTCGACAGAAGCTTCCTGGCTTACAAAGAGTAACTTGGATTCGGGAGAGAGCTTGCGGATGCGTCGGGCAGCTTCCATCCCGTTCAGTCCTGGAAGACCCAGATCGAGCAAGATCAAGTCCGGCCGCAGTTTTTCGGTCTTCTGGACCGCTTCTAAACCGTCGGCGGCCTGGCCGATGATCTGCAGCTCTGCGCTTGATTCCAGCGTCGAACATACGAACCGCCGAAACGGTTCATGATCATCGACCACAAGCACCCTGACTGGTGACGTTTCCAGGTTGGCCCCCTTCCAGTTCAAGACCAAGCTTCTGTGAGCTTAGATGCTGAACCAGACGATAGCGAGAACTATCTATGCCCCGTAGGCAGGGGCGGGCTTTCGATTGGAGAAGCGCCCGCCAGGGTTCCGCTGCCCGGCCTCAGGCGGCTTTGGTGAGCGCCGGCGGCATCGCCTCCGGCTCCGCCATGCGGGCTCCGCAATGCTCGCAGTACGGGCTACTGCCGCCCCCCAGGCTCTCCGCCCAGATGTCACAGCGTTCGCAGTGAATCCACCGAGGTTGCTCCGGCTTCGGACGGCGCTCCAGTTCCTGGTGCCAATACTTGACCAGCGACCAGGTCGACCAGGCGTGCAGGAACAGCCCGGGCAGGAGATACAAGCTGTAGCCCGCGAGCACCGCCGCGAACCACAGGAGGGCCCGCCCGGGACAGCCGGCCAGCAGGTACCCCAGGCCAGGCACCGCGTTGAGCAGGATGGTGAAGGCGGCGTACTTCTTGCGATTCTCGTGATTCACAGCACCTCCCGGTCGGCCATCGTCCATGGGAAACGCGCACCGGCATGGTGGCGCAACCCGGTCCCTCCGGTGCAGGAGGCCGTCCTCATCGTGCCTTGGCGGCAGGGAAGGGCAGCCCGTTGTCGCTCCAGAGGATCAGGTCCCCGAACCGGGTGCGGCTCCAGTGGAGGGCTATCTCGGTGTGCCCCCAGTCGATGAAGGTCAAGCGCAGGCCGTCGGAGTAGCCGACCTCGAGCGGGAGGTTGTCGGGGCCGGCGCACAGGGTTCCTTCGATCTCCCCGTCGCTCTCGTCGTAGAAAGCAAGCTGCCATAGCCGGCACAGGGTACCGCGGAGCACAGTTATTCCCGCGGAACGGGCGGTCTCCGGGCGCATGATCCTGCCCGCCAGCGCGTCGCGGCCACAGGGTGGCCTGCCGCCCTGCGGCGTCATGTCCATCTTCTTCCAAGCCGCCTCTGTAGAGTCGCCTGCGCTGCTCCAGGCTCCTCGCTCCAGCACCAGGAAGCGGGTCTGCCCGCTCCCCTCTCCCGTGGTGATGAGTTCGCGATCGGGACACGCCGCCGCCATCTCGATGGGCTGGAGGCCGGCCGGCTCGCCGTTCACGAGGATGGGGCGCGTGCCGGCGACATGCCAACTGGGCGCAGCACGCACGGCCTCCACAACATCCCGGAAGTCCTCACTGGGAGCTTGCGGCACGGCAGTTTGGCCGGCCGCCAGGCAGCTGCCCAGGAAAACGCACAGGGCGAGTTGGTAAGTCTGTTTCATAATCCCTCCCTCGGCCCGCCGCGCCGCCGCGTGGCCGGCTGGGCGCGCCGCACTCTTCACTCCGATCCCTCGCACCTCACGCGGCCTCCGCATCCTGCTCCGAGACAGCGTCCTCGCGAATGTCCGGTTCCGGATCCGCCTTGACCACGACCGAGGCAATCTCGTCATCCCAGCCGGCCGTTCGGCATAGGCCCTCGACCAGCTGCCGGGCATGGTCCTGCAGGTGAGTGGAGACGTATGCCAGGGCGCGTTCGGCTCCCATCTCGCTCCCGTCGGCGATTCCGGCCCTTCTCAGTCCGTCCGTCACCAGCAGCACGATGCCTTCTGTGGGGATGGCGATCTCTTCGCTGGAAAAGAACTTGGCCTTGCGGAGTGCGCCCAGCGGGCTCCGGGTGCCGTCCAGCACCCGTTCCACGTTTCCGGTGGCGCCCAGCAGGAACCCGGGCATGGGCCCAGCGCCCGCGAACGCGAAGAAACGACCGAGCGGGTGCAGGCGAAGCAGCAGCATATCCACGCAGCATGGACCCTCGCTCTGGGAAAGAACCTGGTTGACCCGGGTGAGGACCTCGCCGACATCCAGGCCCATCGTCGCGAACGAGCACAGGGAAGCGCGGGTCAGGGCTCGAGCTACGGCCGCCTCCAGCCCCTGGCCTCTCACGTTGCCCAGTCCGATCCCCAGGCACCCATCCGGCATGGGAACGAAGTCGAAGAACCTGTTCCCGGTCTCGCAAGCCGAACCATTCGCGCCCGCGATATCGAAGCCGGGCGCGAATTGCGGGACCACATGGAGTTGCCGTCCTGCTCCCCCAGGGAAATCAACCAGGTTCTCCTGCTTCGTGTTTTCCCTGGGCGCGCTGGAGCCGGCTAGGGGCGGGACTGGGTGCAGCCGGCCCCAGGGGTGTCCTGGAGAGCGGGTTGGTTTCAGGGGGAACCGCAGGGGGAACATTTCATCTCCAGGGGACTCGGCACTGCCGGATTCAACGGTTGAAGGCCCAAGTCTCGCCCAGGTCCTGGGCCACGGGTACTGCCAGAATTGCTAGTCTCCGGGAAAAGAAGACGGGAGGGGCTGGTAAGCCTGCGTTCCTCACAGCCGGGTGTGATCTTGGTGCGACAGGCGGGTCCCGTATTGGGAAATACCCCCGCGCCGCCCGCCCCACGGCCAGCCTGCGCACGACCCGGCGAGCAGCCCCCTGCCCCCTCTGCAAAATTTGTGGCCGGGACTGGCAATTTTGTCAGTAGGCGGGAAGGGCAACTGTTCCTAGCATTCAGGGTATGGAGCGCGTTGTACGCGCGGACCTGCCCCGGGGCCGGGAGATCCTCCCGGCCACGCGGCCGAGCCGTCATGCGAGAGGCGCCGGTTCAGGGCCAGAAGTCGTGAGAGAGTCCGCCTCCCCAAGCGGCCGTTCCACAACCAGGGGCGGGCAGGCAGCCCGGCTGCTTGTCCGCCCGTAAATGAAGCAACGGTAACGGAGCAAGAGACGGACACCG